>JAHWJV010000203.1 GCA_019348265.1 Gemmatimonadota bacterium | reverse complement strand
GATCTCCCCATCCCCCTCCGATCCCGAACGTTGCTGCTCCCCTGCCGATTCCCGAATCGCATCGCATCCTCCAAGGAGTGGTGAGCGCTGACGGGAGGCGGATCACGCAAATGGAGTGCGCGGGTCGGCGAGCGGCAGCGTGTCTGCGCGCGCCAGCATACCGCGACGACTCGGGGGCACACCCGACTTTGCCGCTCGTGTCCCCCGCTGGTAGGTTGCACCGGGCGAATCGCGCGCGTCACCCTCCTGAAAATTGAACCGAGTATCCCGTCCAGTGGAAACGAGACGGGAGCGCCGCTCGACGGGCTGCAGGAGACTTTGGTGTCGCCGGCCGCTCCGGCTCCGCACCCCCTTCTCCTCTCCCGGATGACATGACCGTCTCACAACAGGCAACTCCCAGCTGGACGAAGGCCCTGCACCCTTTCGTGGAGCGCGATGATGTACGGGTGGAGCTGAAGACGCCGATCACGCTGCCGACAGGAAAGATGATCCTGGACGTGCCGGCGGTCTTCATGCGGTTCCCCAGGTGGACCGGTGCGCCCTTCGTCGACGACTTCGGGAAGAAAGCATCCGGGATGATCGACCTGGACGGCGAGCACCTTTTCGCCGAGCTCGCCGTGCTCAGGCTTCTCGAGAAGGACGGCTGGGCCGGGCGCTGGGTGAACACCTACAGCGGCAAGGGCGAGATCTGGAAGTACCTCACCGAGTGGCGGGACGTCCCGCGCGAAGAGCAGAGGAACCGCGTGATCGAGGATGCAGAGCCTCGCCAGCTCCTGGCGCGGGTCGCCGGCCTGAACAAGCCCGCGCGGTACGCCGGCTGCTGGGATACCTTCGCCTGGCGGGACTCCGAGTTCGTCTTCCTGGAGTGCAAGCGCACCACGGCGAAGGCAAAGGACCTGGTGAAGGCGGAGCAGGAGGACTGGCTACGCTCGGCGCTGTACCTGGGCGACCCCCGGCTCTCCCTCGCGTCCTTCTGCTTCGTGCAGTGGGATTACCGTTGACCCGTTCTCCCGGCCGGCGGCTCCGCGGCCGGCTGGCCCCTCCCCCAACCACGACGACCTGTATGCGCGTACAGCGACGAGCCGCTCCCCGCATATTGGCCGCCCTGCTCCTGGTCCTCGTACCCGCCTGTGCTCCGGCCTCTCCGGGTGCATCGCTGGACGGCGGCTCCAGCTGGACCTCGCTCTTCGATGGGCGCACGCTGAACGGCTGGGAGGGCGGCGGCGGGCTCTTCCGCGTGGAGGACGGCGCGATCGTCGGGGGGACGACCACGGCTCGCGTCGTCCGCAACGAGTTCCTCTGCCGGGAGCAGGAGGTCGCTGACTTCGTGCTGAAGCTGCAGTTCCGCGTCGGTCCGGGCGTGAACTCCGGCGTTCAGATACGCTCCCAGCGCATTTCGGGCTCGCACGAAACGATCGGCTACCAGGCGGACCTGGGAGACGGCTACTGGGGCGCCATCTACGACGAGTCGCGCCGGAACCGCGTCCTGGCCCGGCCGGACTCCTCCCTGATCTCGCGCATCCTGAACCGGGAGGGGTGGAACCGCTACGAGATCGCCGCCGAGGGGCCGCGCATCCGGCTCTGGATCAATGGGCAGCAGACGGTGGACTATACGGAGCCGGACCCCACGGTCGCGCAGAACGGGCGCATCTGCCTGCAGATCCACAGCGGACCGCCGGGCGAGGCGTGGTTCCGAAACATCGAGATCAGGAGACCTCCACCAGGGGGCGCGGGCCCCGGGCGTGAGTGAGAGCTGACGATCCGTTACCTGGGCTGGCTCCCGAGGGCGAACATCACGCGGTGAGGATGAGCAGTGAACTGATCACGGTGTCCCTCCCTGTCGTAGGCTGACGTCCCGCCGCATCTTGGGAGCGATGGCATCGGGACCTTCGGAATCCGGCTTGTGGGGAACGCATGAAATACGCGCATCGGGTGGAGAGCGGGAGTCGAGTCGATCTGGCGGAGATCGATCCCCGCGGGAACGACACCGTGGACCGCGGCGAGGGGAAGGAAAAAACGGACGAACTGGTGTCGGAGCTCGTCGAGCTGCAGGACCTGCTCTACGCTGCCAGCGAACAGAGCGTCCTGGTGGTCCTGCAGGGCCGGGACACCAGCGGCAAGGACGGCCTGATCCGGCACCTGTCCGGGCCGCTGGACTCCCGCAGCTGCGAGGTGGCCTACTTCAGGGCTCCCAGCGAGGAGGAGCTCGCGCACGACTTCCTCTGGCGCATCCATGCTCGGGCACCGGCGAAGGGACACATCGCCTTCTTCAACCGCTCGCACTACGAGGACGTGCTGGTCGCGCGCGTGCGGGGATTGGTCCCGGAGGAGGTGTGGCGCCCGCGTTACGAGCACATCAACGGCTTCGAGAAGGCCCTCACCGAAGCCGGCACCATCGTCGTCAAGCTGTTCCTCCACATCAGCAAGGAGGAGCAGGAGGAGCGGCTCCTCAAGCGCGAGAAGGACGACATAAAGGCGTGGAAGCTGGCGGTGGGCGACTGGGAAGAGCGTGAGCACTGGGATCAGTACACCGTCGCGTACGAGGAGGCCCTGAGTCGGTGCAGCACGGAGCACGCCCCCTGGTTCGTGGTCCCGGCGGACCGCAAGTGGTTCCGCGACATGGTCGCCGCGCGCACGCTCCGTGACGCGCTGCTCCCCTTCCGCGAACGCTGGGAGCGAAAGCTGGACGAGATGGGCAGGGCACGCCGGAAGGAACTGGAGGAATACCGGCGCAGGCACCCGGCGGTCGCCAGTTGAGCGGACCGGCCGAGGCGCCGCGGCCGGGCGGCGGTATGCTCACGCGCCGCGCCACGTCAGGCGGCGGACGCCCGCCGCTGCTCTTGGTTCACGGCGCATGGAGCGGTGCATGGGTCTGGGAGGAGCACTTCCTCGACTACTTCGCCGCGAGAGGCTTCGACGTGTACGCGCCGAACCTGCGTGCCCACGGCGGCACCCGCAGCGGTCGGGCGCTCCGCTGGACGACGATCGCCGCGTACGTGGAAGACGTGCGGCGCGCCGCGGCGACGCTCAGCGAGCCGCCCGTGATCGTGGGCCATTCCATGGGCGGTCTGATCGTGCAGCATTATGTACGCCGGACCGAAGTGGCGGGGACGGCGCTGCTCTGCTCCGTCCCACCCGGTGGCATCCGGCGCTGTACCCTTCGCGTCGCGCGGCATCACCCGCTGGCGATGCTGCGCGTGAATCTGGAGCTGAGCCTGCTTCCGCTGATCGAGGACATCGAGACCGCCCACCACCTGCTCTCCTCCCCGTCGATGCCACTGGAGCGCTTCCGGCGGCACCACGCGCGGCTGCAGGATGAGTCGTACCGCGCTTTCATCGACATGCTCGCGCTGGGGCTTCCCGGCCGGCCGACGACCCGAGCCCCCGTGCTGGTGATGGGCGCCGGCGACGACTTTCTGTTCGACGAGCACGACGTCCGCGCCACGGCGTCAGCCTATGACGTACGGCCGGAGATGGTCGCGGGCGTCGGGCATGCCGTGATGCTGGAGCCCGGGTGGGAGAGCTTCGCCGAGCGGCTCGGCTCCTGGCTCGACGCGCACTGGCCCGCCCATGGCTGAGCCCTGGCATCCCGGTGAGACGCCGGAGGAGCAGGCCGCGCGCCGCGCAGCATACCAGCGGCTCGTCGACGCCGCGCGCAGGGTCGGCGTCCCGCTCGAGCGGCTGGCCCGCGCCATCGAGAAGGTGGCGAGGAACGAGACCGAGACGCGGCGGTTCCTCTCCGACGAGGTATACGGCGTCCCCGACGACCTCCTCGACGACCTGGTGCGAGTCAGGTTGAACGTCCTGCGCGGACGGGACACCTAAAAGCACGAGCCGGCCCATGCCAGGACCGGCTCGTTCTTCGTCCGCCCCCTGAACCTACTTGGGCGTGACGTTGACGTCGGGCACGTCGATCTCCGGAGCCTCCACATTGATCTCCGTGTCCCCCCCACCGTTGCCGCCGTTGCCCGCTGGTGGCGGGGGCGGCGTTTGATGCACGTGTACTTCGTCGACCATGGCGACCTCCCTAGAGTCGGCCAGAGCTCGGGATAACAGGCCGCGTACGGTTCCCCCGCGTCCTTCCCGGCACGCGTTCACTGCGCGGACCGTGCCAGATCAGGGAGCTCGGCTGGGTTGCGCGATGCGCTCCCGGCGGGGCCCCGTGGACGCTGCTCTGGCCCCGACTCCGCCGGGCCCCCGGCTCAGGCCAGCAGCAGCCGAATGCCCGCGGCACCGGCAAGCAGGAGGGAGGCATTCTCGAAGAGACGCTGGTTGATGCGGGTGATCATGTACCGGCCGAGCAGCGCCCCGACGATCGCGAAGGGCCACAGGCGCAGACTATGACCGACCATCGCGGGTGAGATGAGGCCGAGGGAGAAGACGAAGGGGACCTTGAGCAGGTTGATCGCCAGGAAGAACCATGCCGTCGTGCCGACGAAGGTCATTTTGCGAAGGCGCATGGCGAGGAGATAGAGCGCCATCACCGGGCCGGCCGCATTGGCGACCATGGTGGTGAAGCCGGCGATGATACCCATCACCGGCGCGAAGGAGGGGTGCGGCGGGGTCTCCTCCTGGGGACCGCGGCGGTCGCGGACGAAGCGGAACACGACGAGCGCGACCACCATCCCCCCGATCATGCGCCGCGCCGTGATGTCGTTCACCTGCCCGAGCGCGAAGGTCCCTACGAAGATCCCCGCCACCGTCCAGGGGAAGAGCCGGAAGAGGTGCGGCCAGTCGGCGTGGCGTCGGTAGATGACGACGGCGACGAGGTCAGCGACGATCAGCACCACGAGCGCGATCCCCACCGATTCCTTCGCCGGCATCACGCTGGCGAAGATCGTCACCGGCAAGATGCCGAGTCCCGCCATCGCGGTCTTCGCGATCCCGAACAACACCGAGGCCAGGGAGGCGATGGCCCATTCGATCGGAGAGAGATTCAACTCTGCGCGCGCTCCAGATGTTAGAGACGATACGCAATCCCGGGCGAACGCCGGATCGCGGGGGCTGATCCGCCGGACAAAAAGAAGCTGGTGCGCTCCCGCGCACCAGCTTCTGGATCAATCTCCGACCGACCCAATCACTCCGCTGGTTTCGACACCCCGATGATCCCGACCAGCTCCCCCTGCGCGTTTCGGACCGGGAAGTCCTGCACGAACACCTTCAGCTCGCTCCCGTCGCGGTGCCTCACCTGGAATTCCCCCGACCAGCTGAGCCCCGCGCGGAGCCGCTCCATGATCGCGGCGGCGTCGTCCTGGGCGTGCACCGCCGGCGTCACCTCCACGACGTTCTTCCCGAGCACCTCTTCGGCTCGCCAGCCGTAGACCTCCTGCGCCCTGTGGTTCCAGTAGGCGATCGAACCGGAGGCGGTGGTCGCGATCACCGCCTGCGTCGGCGTGTCGAAGAGGAGCGCGTGGTTCTTGATCGCGTCATCGCTTCGCGCGGGGCTGGGTTCTGTGCTCAAGATCTTGGCTCTGTCGAGGGAATACACCGGCGAACAGAAGGGGCGGGGTCCACTCCAGACGCGCCAAGAGAGCCGGACGCCTTTCGTCAGAGCAACCTACTCCGGCGCTCCCGGAGTGGGCAAGCGGAAAACAGTGCCGATCGACTGTTCGACCCCGGACTGGTCGGCGGCCTCGATTTTTCGAGTGACAGGTCTCGAAGTCGGGCAGGCAACCAGCTTTCCCGGAACCGCTATCCCCTCCGCAGGAGGCGCTGTACCATGGGTTTCCGCTCCGCTCTCGCGACGCTCGGCTCCGCCTCGTTCTTCCTCGCAGCCTGCGCGACGGCACAGACCGACCTCGAGGAGGGACCGATGGTCCCCACGGCCGCGGATTCGGCGCTCGTCGAGGCGATCCGCTCCGCGGCGATCCCGCTCAGGGGAACGGACGGGGACTACGACCGCCTCGTCGCGATGATCGGCGACGCACAGGTGGTTCTGCTCGGCGAGGCTACGCACGGCACGCACGAATTCTACCGCGAGCGCGCCCGGATCACCCGACGGCTGATCGAGCAGCACGGCTTCACGGCCGTCGCCGTCGAGGGCGATTGGCCGGAGGTATACCCGGTCAATCGCTACGTGCGAGGCGCGGGCACCAGCCTGACGGCTGCGCTGGCGGGCTTCGAGGACTTTCCCGAATGGATGTGGCGGAACACGGACGTGGTCGAGCTCGTCGAGTGGATGCGCTCGTACAACCAGTCGCGTCCCGAGGCGGCGCGGGTGGGCTTCTACGGTCTGGACATGCAGACGCTGGGACCGGCGATCACCGCCGTGACGGAGTACCTGGAGTCGAACGACGCGCGGGCCGCAGAGCGGGCGCGCTCGCGGTTCCGCTGCTTCGCCCGCTATCGCGACGATCCCGCCGCCTACGCGCAATCGGTGGAATACGGCGCCGCGACCTCCTGCGAACGACAGGTGGCGGAGCAGCTTCGCGAGTTCGAGGGGCCGCTCACGCTACTGGGACGCAGCGCGGCGCCGGGCGCTCGCGAGGAGTTCTTCGCCGCGGCGCAGAACGCGCGGTTGATCAGCAGCTCGGAGGCGTACTTCCGGGCCATGTACCGGCGGAACGTCTCCACCTGGAACATGCGCGACCGGTACATGCAGGAGACGCTCGAACGGCTCCTCAACCACCTGAGCACGCCGGAGCGCCCGGCCCGGATCGTGGTCTGGGCTCACAAC
>JAHWJV010000202.1 GCA_019348265.1 Gemmatimonadota bacterium | reverse complement strand
CGTCTTCATGATGCACCTCCGTACGGGGTTGAGCAATGGAACGCCGCAGGCGGGCAGATTCCGTACCGAAAACAGGGTAAAGTCCTCGGTCTTCAGTCACCCGGTAACTGGCGACTGGCGACTGAAGACTTCCGTCATTGACCTGCCCGCGCGCGCCGTCTACTATCCCGCGACTCACCGGACCCGGAGGAATCGTGAGCGAGCTTCCCAATCTGACCGTTCTCGACCATCCGCTCATCCAGCACAAGATCACGGTGCTGCGTGACCGGGAAACGTCGACCAAGAAGTTCAAGGAGCTGGTCGACGAGATCTCGATGCTCATGGCATACGAGGCGACCAAGGACCTCGCGCTGGAGGAGGTGGAGATCGAGACGCCTCTCGAGCGCACCCGGCAGATGAAGCTCAGGGGGAAGAAGCTCACCGTCGTTCCGATCCTCCGCGCCGGGCTTGGGATGGTGGACGGGATCCTGAGCCTGATCCCCTCCGCGCGGGTCGGCCATATCGGCCTCTACCGCGATCATGATACGCTGGAGCCGGTGGATTACTACTTCAAGATCCCACCCGATCCGGAGGCCCGCGACTTTATCGTCCTCGATCCGATGCTTGCCACCGGCGGGTCGGCCGCCGCCGCCGTGCAGTCGCTCAAATCCCGCGGCGCCGCTCGCATCAGATTTATGTGTCTGGTGGCCGCGCCAGAGGGGGTTCGGCGCATGCTGGAAGCACACCCGGACGTGCCGGTCTTCACCGCCGCGCTGGATCGGCAACTGAACGAGCAGGGGTACATTCTGCCGGGACTGGGAGACGCGGGAGATCGGTTGTTCGGGACTCGGTGACGGACGTCGAGTCACATCCTGCGCAGAAGTGCTGCCGTGCTCGCGTGTCAAAACTTCCGCACCTGCGCGGTCTGGGCGAGGCTGACACATTCCATGTATATTGTCCGCGGGTTGTTCGAGGGCAGCCAGTGCATGCGCCCGTATGAACCATCTGCACAGGGCCTGTAGCTCAGTCGGTTAGAGCACGCGACTCATAATCGCTAGGTCGTGGGTTCGAGTCCCACCAGGCCCATAAGCGCCGCCCCGCTCGCCGACGCTGAAAGCGCTCCGCAAGCGGGGCGCGTCCGCAAGGCTTGGGGTGCACCCGCTGATCGAGCGAAGGGCAAAAACGCGCGCCGTTGCGAGCCGCCGCCGGCTGCCGGTATTCTACCGCCCTTCGTCGGTGCTTGCGCCGCACGCCGCTGAAACCTGGTTCATGAACCTGCTGCCGGCCTTCGCCACCGCCGCCGCCTCGGCGCATCTCGGCACGAGCCGTCACCGCGGGCCCTGCCGATGGCGCGCGGGGCGGCCGATTGCTCTGGCGGCTGCGCTGCTCTCCGTTTCGGCGGCGCCCCACGTGCGCGCACAGCCCGGCGCCCCCTTCTCGACTCCTGACGACCGCCTCGCTGCCATTCCCGGCGGCGGACGGTCCGCTGCCCGCGAGGTATACACCCGATCCGACATCGAGGCCGCGGGCCTGCACCGCTTTTCGGAGATCATTCAGTGGGTGAGCGGCTGGAGCGCCACGGTGGGGGGTGTGTCCTGGGGCTCCAGCCTGGACGGGCTGCCGTCCGGCGCCCTTACGGGCATACCGCTCCCAGACCCCACGCTGCTGGTGAACGGGCAGCGGGTGGCGGTGGACGCCCACGGCGTGTGGATGCCGGAGCTGGCGCCGGTGCTGGTGCAGCAGATCGATAGCGTCGTCGTCACGCGCCATCCGGGGCTGGCCGCAGGGTCGATCTCGAGCCGGGGTACGGTCCACGTGCACGCGCGATCGGCGCCGGCGGGAGCGTCGGGCCTCACCTGGTATCGGAACGGTGCTGAGACGGGCGACCCGGGGCCGTATCAGTGGACCCCGCGAGCGACCCCGAACGTCGGCCGCACCGGACCGGACGCAGGGGGTATCCTGGCCTACGGCGCCCGTCGCTGGGACGCGGAGCTGGGATTCCGCTATATCCGGCAGGACGTTACCGACGCCAGGCTGCGGCGCCTGCATGGGGAGGGGCAGTCCGAGTTCGTCTACACTCGAGGACCGGCGCTGCGCACGCGACTCGACGCCTTGGGCGGGCGCCACGAGCTGCTGCTGAGCCACGTAGCGCAGCGCGGCTCCGCCTACTATCAGGATGTCGGACGGCTGAGCCACGCGTTGTTGAGCTCATCGTACATCGGCCTCTCCGGGGTGCTCGGCACACCGGCGGGGGCCCGCGCCACCTACCGGCTGAGCCATTCGGACGTTTGGTCGGAGCACTCGGAGGGGCCTGGCATCCCGAATGGCCGGAGTCTCTCGCACGGCTCACTGGAGTGGCGGATGCCGGTAGCGGGGTGGGAGGGGATCGCCGCGCTCGCGGTCGACAGCTGGGGACTGGAGGCTGCCGTTCCCCCCGATGCACAGCACCGCCACACGCAGGGGAGCATGTCGCTCGCCGCGGAGCGGCGCTCACCGGGCGGTGCGGAGCAGCGTATTGCTGCCTCCCTCGTGCGTGTCGGGGGTCGCGTGGCCGATCGATTCGCCGCGACCTCGGAATGGAGGATCGGCGAGGGACGTACGCTCCACGTCGCCGGGAGCTCGGTGCGCGTGCTGCCCGGCGAAGCCTTCGCGGCTAATTCGTGGATCCTCCCCCATCGGCCGGTAACCATCATCGATGCTCGCCTGCTGAGGAGCGAGGCGGGTCTGACGCAGCAGGTGACACCCTCAACCGCGATCTATGCCGCGGGACTCCTCAGTATGGTCCTCCCGAGCGGGCGAGCTGGCTCTCCGACCGCGGAGAGCGACTCATCGTGGACTGGCCTGCGCGGCACGCGGATCGGAGCGCGCCTCGGGCTGACGCTCGGCGGCCCCGCGCTGCGAGCCCGCGTGCTCTATCAGGCGCATGCATCCCTCCGCCCATCGGACGACCTCTCTCGCGCCGCGGCGGTCGTACCCCGGCACGCGCTGGTGGCGTCGTTGGCGTACTCCCTCGCGCCGAGCTTCCGTCTCGCAGCCACCGCCCAGCTCCGCTCCGCCACCCGCTGGGACCCGGCGCTCTCGCCGATCGGCGAGTCTTACCAGCTCGACCCCATCTCCCGGCTCGATCTATCGGTGGAGAAGTGGCTCTGGCGGCGCCGGATCCGCGCCCAGTTCGTGATCCGCAACACCTTCGATACCATGGAGATTTATCACCCGGCCGGGGGCGAGTTCGGCCTCCGCTACTTCCTGGTCGCGTCGCTGGGCTGGCCGAGGGGGACCTGACTCATCCCGGCAGCCGAGGGAGAATGACCGGCTCCTCCACGAGCTGCCGCTGCCGGGACTCGCCGTGTAGACATGCTCCGGGAGCCGCGATATACGCCGTGTCCCGGCGAGCGGACGCCCCGCAGCCAACCACTGCGTCGATCACGTCCACACGATCTACCGCGATCCCAACAGCGATTACGGCACCCGGATTGCCCGGCGCTGATCCGTCTGCACCTGCGGGCTCCGCCGTGGTCGAAGAAAGTGCGCGGCGCACGGGCGGGGTTGCATCAGCTCACCTATCATGACGCTCACGAGCCCGTCCGCAGTGCTTATCTGGTCAATGCATACCGCCCGGACGCTCCTCTGTCGATCGTCGACCAGCGACGCGACACGGTTCAGCACGGGATTCAGATCCGGTATCGGGTCGCCGAAGATCAGCTCGTGTGGTGGATCTGAATGTTGCCCGCGGCGCTGATGATGGTGGCCGTCGCGGCGTGGGCGGTCCGCCGTCGGGGCAGTGGAGCCCGGAGCCCGGTGGACACTGGCGCATCATGCGCGGCGTCATGCAGGTGACCGAATAGTGCGAATGTGCGAGAGTGCGAGAGTAACTGCTGTCGCACTCTCGCACTTCTCTCCTACGGATTGATCCAGTAGCTCCACTTCAGCACCAGTACGTTGTTCGCCGGGGCGTCGAAGAGAGAGCTGACGGCGCGGCCGGTCTGGAAGTTGTCGAGGAGATCGTCGTTGAGACGAGACTGCTGCCAGACGAGGTAGAAGGTGCTGCCCGGGCGGTACTCCCACCGAAGCACGGCGTTTCCGCGCAGAGAGCGGGTCGTGAAGCTCCGGTCCGCGACGTGAAGGAGCGGAGCGGGCCGCCGGCGTCGGGATCGATCGTCCAGCGGTTGCCGGTGCGAGCCAGCGACCCGACCTCACTGCCGAACTCCGCGAACTCATAGCTGGATGGCCGCTGCAGCTGCTTCGGAGTACCGTATTCCCCGTGAGAGACGAGCGGCTGCGCGTACAGTTCGAAGGTGAGGTCCGGGGAGAAGGTATAGTTCACGCGCGTGACCAGGCTGATCTCGGTCTGATCCAGCGGGGCGAAGACGTACCGCGCGCCGTAGGTGGCGTTCATCGCGGCGTCCGTCACGCTGGAGACGTACTGCGCGTCCTGGTGAACCGACTGGTACCGCGGACTGATCGACAGATTCCAGCGCGGCGAGGTCCGCAGGTCGACCGTCCCCTGGATGCTGCGGCTCGTGTTCCCCTCGGCGTCGCGGCCGAGACCCAGGTCGACCCCGGCGATGATCGGGTTGCGAGGATCGCTCTCGATTCCCGCTCGCGAGGTCCACGACGCCGGCTTGATCGCCAGCGGACCGCCGCGTGTGAGCCGGTCGTCGAGCCGCTCGAGTTCGAAGGTATTGTTCAGGTTGAGCTCCCAGTAGTTGAGCAGCGTTGCGGACCCGCCGCCGCGGACGACCATCTCGATGAAATCGCCGTCGTAGTTCTGCGCGAAGTTCTGGCTGACCGCGGCGCTCCAGCGGCGGAAGAGGCGTCCGGGCTGGCGCTCCGAGTAGCGCAGCATGCCCCCGGTCCCGGTACGGTCGGAGCGCTGCAGGAACCCGAGATCGTTGATCTCGAAGCCGGGCGAGATGGTGCCGATCCAGACATCTCCGGTCCAGTGTCGCCCCGACGGTTTGCGCAGCTGGATGGTGCCGGCGAACCCGCCCATCGAGGTCGCCGTCGGGTCGACTTCGAAGCTCTCCGCGTCGGGCCGCTGGTAGTAGCGCAGCGAAGAGCGTTGGGCGAGGAGCACCGACGAGGCGCTCCCACGCGATTGGCTCCCCACCAGGAACCCGCCCACCGCCCAGCTGCGGTTAGCCCAGTCGTGGCTGAAGTCCACGCCGCCCGTGTACGCGCCAGAACGGAGCACCGCCGCCGCCCCGCCGTCCGCCAGATCGCGGTTCACCGCCGTGAGAATCCCACCCACCGAGCTCTGGCCGCGCCGGAGCTCGCGCGCCAGCCGCGCGACGAAGTAGTTCGACCGCGGCTCGACGATCGCGTGCTGTCGCGTGCCCGTGCCGTCGATGAAGAGCCCCAGCTCCTCGTCGGTGACCGCCTCCAGTATCCCGAGCGACCACCCCGAAGCCGTCTTTCCCGACAGCTTGGCGGCTCCGAGGATACCGGTGGTGCCGGGGATGCTGCTCTGAGCGGCACGAATCCCCACCTGCGGCGCTCGGCCGAGCCGCCGCGAGTAGAGCAGGGTCGCCGGGCTGCCGCCCGGACCCTCTACGTTGCCTCCGAAGCGGAAGCTGCTGGCGCCTTCGACGAAGAATGGCCGCTTCTCCAGGAGCCGTGTCTCGAAGGCGCTCAGGTTGATGATTGCGGGGTCGACTTCCACCTGCCCGAAGTCCGGGTTCACGGTGGCCGAAAGTGTGAGGTTGGAGGTGATGCGGTAGCGCGCGTCCAGCCCCGCCTTCGCGTCGTATTCCCGATCGCTCAGGAAGGGGTTCGAGCCGGTGCGCGCGAAATTACCCTGGCTGAGGACGTACGGGATCAGCTCCAGCGGTCTTCCCGGCCGGATCCCGCGTAGACCCGTCAGGTTACCAAAGGCGGGCACCCCGCCCGGCTCGGACTTTCTCGTGAAGGAGAACAGCGCCAGCTCCTGCGTCCGGTTGATGATGCGCTCCAGCTGAATCCCCCAGACCTGCTCGTCGACGCTGGCGAATCGCAACTGGCTGAAGGGAATGCGCATCTCCACCGTCCAGCCGCCCTCGTCGATGGTCGCCTCGGCGTCCCAGACGGCATCCCAGGCGAGGTCCCCCTCCAGTCCACCGATCCCGGCGCCGCCGCCGAACAGCCCACCGCCGCCCCCCAGTGTGGCGTCGCGTCGCACTCCGGCCGGGTTCACGTCGAAGCGTGACGCGGTGCGCCGATCGTGGTAGCTGTCAAAGCTCACCCGGAACCAATCGGAGGACGCCAGCGGCATGTCGCGACGGCCCAGCCGCGCGGTCACCCCGCTCCGGTCGTGGAGGCGAGCGCCGACGTAGATCGCCTGATCGTCGTAGACGATGCGCGCCTCGGTCGCCTCGCTCACCGGGGAGCCCTCCACCGGGTCCCGCTGCGTGAAGCTGTTGATCACCGGCGCCTGCGCCCAGACGGCGTCGTCCAGCGATCCGTCGATGCGCGGTCCCTGGCGGATCCGTACCGCCGCCGCGACCGGCGCGAGCGGCCTCATCACGCCCTCGAAGGCGTCGAAATCGCGCGACGGGTCGCCGTCCGAAAGGGCCGTGCACGGCTCCGGGTGCACCTCGAGGATCAAGCCGTCCGCGCCGACGGCCACCGCCGCGCGGGCGAGCGGACCTACCAGCGCCGCCCGCCCCCCGGCGTGGCTCGGGTCGACGATCACGGGCAGGTGCGTCTCCGCTTGCAGCACCGGGACGGCCGCC
>JAHWJV010000201.1 GCA_019348265.1 Gemmatimonadota bacterium | reverse complement strand
GGGAACTCCGGCGAGTCGCCGCGGTACGAGTGAAAAAGCAGGTCGTTGCAGCCACCCCTTCTCTCGTCGCGGGAATGTCCCTCTGAGGACAGCAGCCGCCGCCCGGACCTCTCCGGCAGTCGACTGTCACCACCGCCTCGGAGATCACCACAGCCTTTGAAGATGCTGGCAAGGCCGCCCGGTCCATGGCCCGGCGCTTGCCACCCCGCACGTTGGACCCGTAGCAGTGAGGAGGCTCCGTGATACTGCATTGTAGCTTCGAAGAGCTCCGCGCCCTGGCGTCGGGAGCCGAGCTATTCCTCACGGAGGACGAAAGCCGCGTCCAGGGGTATGTCGTGGCTCCCTCGGAGGCGATGACCGACGTGGAGCAGCTGCAGCCTCGCCTCACGCAGTCGCTCAGCATCAACACGCTCGCGGAGCAGCGCACCGTTCGCAAAGCCGTCGCCGCCATCTGCGACGAGCTGCATGAGCGGCTGGAGGAGAAGGTCCTCCAGCATCATCCTGCCCATGAGGAAGCGGTCGCCCTCTACTTCGACTACGCCTACGCCTTCGGCGTCCTCAACCGTCTCGACGAGATCGGCGCCGAGATGACGGCCCTCATCGAGGTCATGAACGGCTCCGTGAGCGACCAGGCCGCCGGCGCAGTGGAGTTCCCGGACTGATAGGGAATAGGGAACACGGAACAGCCTGCAGAACTCGGCAGGGGCCGCCATCGCATTTGATGGCGGCCCCTGGTCTTTTGTTTCCCACCGTTCCCTGTTCCCTAGAGTATGTATTTCCTCAGATCCTCGTCCTCGACGATGTGCTTGAGGCGGTCGCGGACGGCAGCGTCGTCGATGACGATCTCCTGACGGTCGGGGTCGGGGAGCTCGAAGAGGAACTCCTCGAGGAGAGTGGTGAGGACCGTGTGGAGGCGGCGCGCTCCGATGTTCTCCATGCGGTCGTTCAGCCCGGCGGCGGTCTTCGCGATCGCCAGCACGCCTTCGTCGGTGAAGCGGAGGCTGGCGCCGTCGGCGGTCACGAGCGCCTGGTACTGCGTGAGGAGCGCGTTCTTCGGCTCCTGGAGGATCCGTACGAAGTCCGCTTCGGTGAGGTTGGTCAGCTCCACGCGGATAGGGAATCGGCCCTGGAGCTCGGGGATCAGGTCCGATGGCTTCGACACGTGGAAAGCGCCGGCGGCCACGAAGAGAACGTGGTCGGTGCGAACCATCCCGTACTTCGTCTGAACGGTCGAGCCTTCGACGATGGGGAGCAGATCTCGCTGCACCCCCTCGCGGGAGACGTCCGGCCCACTCGCGCCGCGCTCGCCGGCGATCTTGTCGATCTCGTCGAGGAAGACGATCCCGGTCTCCTCGACGCGGTCGAGCGCCTCGTCGACCACCTCGTCCAGGTTGACGAGCTTGTCGAGCTCGTCCTGCAACAGGATGCGGCGCGCTTCCGCCACGGTGACCTGGCGGCGCTTCGTTCGCTTGGGGAGCAGGTCCTGGAGCATCTCGGAGAAGTTGAAGTCCATCCCCTCTCCGCCGCCCGCGGGCACCATCATGTTGTCGAGCGGCAAGGACTGCTGGACCTCGACCTCCACCATGCGATCTTCGAGCTTCTCCTCCTTGAGCAGGGCGCGCAGCTTCTCGCGCGTCCGCTCCCGGCGCTCCTGCGACTCCGCCTGGCCGACGGGAGGCGCCTCGTCGGCGGGGTCGCTCAGCTGCACGTCACCGGCGGACGAGACGATGAAGGGGCGGGTGATGGTCGGCTTCGCCGGCGGGGGCGGCGCGGGCGCGGCAGCCGGCGCGTCAGTCACGGGCGGAAGGAGAAGGTCCAGGAGTCGCTCCTCGACCCGCTGCTCCGCCACCTCCTGCACGTCGTCCTCGCGCTCGTTCCGTACCATGTTCACGGCGAAGTCCACCAGGTCGCGAATCATCGACTCGACGTCGCGACCGACGTACCCGACCTCGGTGAACTTGGATGCCTCGACCTTGACGAACGGAGCGCCGGCGAGCCGCGCGAGCCGGCGCGCGATCTCCGTCTTACCGACCCCGGTCGGCCCGATCATGATGATGTTGTTCGGCAGAATCTCGTCCCGCAGATCCTCGGGGACCCGCTGCCGGCGCCAGCGGTTCCGGAGCGCGATCGCGACCGCCTTCTTCGCCGCGTCCTGACCGACGATGTATTTGTCCAGCTCGGCGACGATCTGGCGAGGCGTGAGCTCGTCGAGCCACGGCTCGGCTTCCTCGCCGGCAGGCGCCGCCTTGCCGTTCTTCGCCTCCGTCTTCGTGATCTGCATATGCACCTGATCCACCGCGCGGGTGGCCTTTCTGAGTCGTGGACTTCGCTGACCGCGAGCTACTCGAGCTCCAGGACGGTGATGTTCTGGTTGGAGTAGATGCAGATCTCTCCGGCGATCTCGAGCCCGCGCCGCACGATCTCGGCGGCCGGGAGCTCCGTGTGGGTCTTGAGCGCGCGCGCCGCAGCGAGCGCGAAGCCGCTGCCGGAGCCGATCGCCACGATCTCGTCGTCCGGCTGGATCACGTCTCCGGTTCCGGAGAGCAGGTAGAGGTTCTGCTGGTCCGCGACGGCCAGCATCGCCTCCAGACGGCGCAGGTAACGGTCGGAACGCCACTCCTTCGCGAGCTCCACCGCTGCCCTTGAGAGATTGCCGGGAAAACGCTCCAGCTTCTCCTCGAACTTCTCGAACAGGGTAAACGCGTCCGCAACGGAGCCGGCGAAGCCCGCCAGCACTTTTCCGTCGCGAAGCTTCCGCACCTTCTGCGCGGACGCTTTCATGATGGTCTCCCCGAAGGTGACCTGCCCATCTCCCCCGAGCGCCACGCGCCCCTCGCGGCGGACCGCGAGAATGGTGGTGGCGCGAATCCTTGGCAACGACATCAGATCTCTACGTCTGCGGGCAGGAAGTCGAAATGGCATCCGGAGGTGCGCTCGCTGCCGCGCGAAAGGGCAACGGCGGCATCCTGCAGGCCGACGCTCGAGCAGTCGGGATGACAGGCAAGCGACAAAGATAACTGCCGTGGCGATTCCGGACAGCCTGCGGCGGTAACGTGCCCACACCAGCGGCGGCCTCGGGCGACCGTAGACGGCTCGATGATCGTGCTGTATGATCCGGGAGATGATCGACGATTCGCCGCCGCACTCCGGCGCGCGGCGAACTCAGCGGCAAGCCTGGAGCGACAGTTTGATCGACAGCGAGATCTCCCCTCCCTCCGGCCTTCCTGGCGGCGCGTCTCACCTCGAGTGTACGCTCTGCGGAGCCGAGTACACGAGTGAGCGGCTGCGGGGTCTCTCGGACTGCTGCAGCCGCCCGCTCTACGCGAGGTACGACCTCGCCGGTCTTCGAGGCAAGGTGAGCCGCGAGTCCCTACGCTCCCGCTCCTCCGACCTCTGGCGTTACGCCGAGCTGCTGCCGGTCCGTGATCCGGAGAACGCCATCCGGCTCGGAGAGGGTTGGACGCCGAACATCGATACGCCAAGATTGGCGTCGCGGCTCGGCGTGCGGCGGGTGTGGGTAAAGGACGAGGGACAGAATCCCACGGCGTCTTTCAAGGCGAGGGGGCTGTGTTTGGCCGTTTCCCGGGCGCGCGAGCTCGGGGTCACCGAAGTCGCTCTCCCGTCCGCCGGGAACGCGGGGAGCGCGACGGCCGCGTACGCGGCGGCGGCCGGACTGAAGGCACATCTGGTGATGCCTGTCGACACGCCTCCGGCCATCATTCAGGAGGCGCGCGCTCTCGGGGCCGATATCGAGCTCATCGACGGCCTGATCAACGCGTGCGCAGCCCGCGTTGCCGAGGGCGCCCGTCGTTTCGGGTGGTTCGATCTCTCCACGCTCAAGGAGCCGTATCGCGTGGAGGGGAAGAAGACGATGGGGTACGAAGTCGCCGAGCAGCTTGGGTGGCGTCTCCCCGACGTGATCGTCTATCCGACCGGTGGCGGCACCGGCCTGGTGGGGATGTGGAAGGCGTTTGATGAGATGCAGGCGCTGGGCTGGATCGGCCCGCACCGACCCCGGATGGTCTCCGTACAGGCAGCCGGCTGCGCCCCGATCGTCCGGGCATGGGAGCAGGGCACCGACTTCGCCGAGCCATGGCAGGACGCGCACACCTACGCGTCGGGTCTGCGGGTCCCCGGAGCGGTGGGAGATTTCCTGATCCTGCGCGCGATCCGCGAGTCTCACGGGGCGGCGGTCGCCGTCTCCGACGCCGCGATGGAGCGCTGGACCGGCGAATTAGGGCGCCTTACGGGCATCTTCGCCGCGCCGGAGGGCGCCGCCACGGCGGCCGCAGTTCCGCTTCTCCTCGAGCGCGGCGTGATCCGGCCCGATGACGAGGTACTTCTGTTCAACACCGGCAGCGGCCTCAAATACGTGCGTTGAGAGGACTAGCCCGGCTCCACGGTGGTTCATCTTCATCGCCCCGCCCATGAAACTCACCATCGCAGTACACGTGCTCGGTATTCTTATCGCCGTCATGCCGCTGAGCGCGCAGGAGCCAGGCTACGCGAACCCCGTCACGCCGACGGACACCGTGCTGCTGGCGAAGCTTCAGGGGCTCGTGCGGGGCTTCGGCGGAGACGTGGGAGTGTACGTGCGCCATCTGCCGAGCAACGCGAGTGCAGCCATTCGCGCCGACGAGGTCTTCCCCACGGCGAGCATGATCAAGGTGCCGCTCCTGCTGACCCTCTACGACCGCGTGGAGCGCGGGCTCCTCGACCTCGATACCGTGGTGCCGTACCCCGACACGCTGAAGTACCAGTACGAGGAGATCACCGACGTGGTGGGTTACCTGGAACCGGGCGAAAAGCTCCCGTTGTGGGAGCTCGCGTTCCTGATGGTGGCGCTGAGCGACAATGTCGCGAGCCTCTGGATCCAGGCGCTGGTCGGCGGTGGCGCGAGGGTCAACGAATGGCTGGCGGCGAACGGCTTCGCTCGAACGCGGGTAAACTCGCGAACCCCGGGTCGGGAAGCCGACCGAACGGAATTCGGCTGGGGTCAGACGACCCCGCGGGAGATAGCGGCGGCGCTGGTAGCCATTCGGGAAGGGAGGGCCGTCAGCGCGGCCGCGTCGGAAGAGATGTACCGCGTGCTGACGAAGAGCTACTGGAACAAGGAGGCGCTCTCCCAGCTGCCGCCCACCGTGCAGGCCGCCTCGAAGCAGGGTTCCGTCGACCGCTCTCGCTCCGAAGTGCTGCTGGTCAACGCGCCCTCCGGTGATTATGTGCTCGCCATCATCACAAAGAATCAGACAGATACGAGCTACGAGCCGGAGAACGAGGGCCATCGGCTGATCCGAAGTATCTCCCGCGCCGTATACGAGCACTTCAACCCGACCGACCCCTGGCGCCCCCGCCGTTGAATCGCGGGACCGGCGTGCGAGTTCCAGGCACGCCTCCGACGCGTAAAACGCCGCTAGGCCGCGCTTTGTATAACGATACCTCGACCGCTCCTGCGGCCGAGGTATTTTGGTTCGGGCGCGACCCCGTAGCGGTGCCTCAGGCGCGTGGATGCGCCTGTTTGTAGACCCGCTGGAGCCGCTCGCGTGAGGTGTGCGTGTAGATCTGCGTCGTGCTCAGACTTGCGTGACCGAGGAGCTCTTTGACCGCGAGCAGGTCGGCCCCGGCGTCCACGAGGTGCGTCGCGAAGCTGTGACGCAGCGAGTGAGTGGAGAGACCCGAGTCCTCGCTCACCTGGTCGAGGAAGCCGACGACGATATTCTGGATCTGGCGAACGGAGAGCCGCTTGCCGGTCTGGCTGAGAAAGAGGGCGCGGCGGTCCGCCTGGCCCGAACGAGCAACCACTTCGTCTCGGCGAGGCTCGTACCGCCGTAGCGCGCCCACCGCCATCCGGCCCACCGGCACGATGCGCTCCTTGCGGCCCTTCCCCATCACGCGAAGCCGCTCGGTGACCAGATCGAGGTCGGCGAGATTCACCTGCTGGAGCTCGGAAAGGCGTACGCCGGTCGAGTAGAAGAGCTCCACGATGGCCAGATTGCGAACGCCTGCGAACCCGCCCTCCATCGCGCGTGCTTCGGCGGAGTTGAAGATGCTTTCGACCTGCTCGCGGGTGAGGAAGGCGGGTAGGGTCCGGTCGCGCTTGGGCGCGCGGACCGCGCGCGCGGGGTTGGCATCGATCGCTTCCTCCACGTGCAGGAAGCGAAAGAGGGAGCGCACGGAGGATAGCGTCCGTGCGATGGTGCGCTTGGAGAGCTTCCTGCGGGTGGCGCAGTCGCCCATGAAGGAGCGGATCGTCAGGCGGTCCACACCCGTCCAGCTCCACTCCGGCGTCCCATAGTAGACCGTGAGGAACTCGGCGAACTCGGCGAGATCGTCCGTGTACGCGCGCACGGTCCTCGGCGAGAGCTGCCGCTCGTGCGTGATGTGGCTGAGGAACTCACGCACGCCATCGCGCGCCTGGAGCTCCGCGAGTGCGCTCATCGCCCGGCGACCGCGCCCGCGGCCTCGATCCCGTTCGCCTCCAGCCATGCGGCGAAGTCGGCCTGCCCGCGCTCCGAGAGTAGATCCCGCTTCTGCTGCTTGTCGCGAACGTTCGTCTCGAGTGGATCGATCAGTCCGAAGTTCGAGTTCATCGGCTGGAAGTGCGCCGGATCGGCTTCCCGCAGGTAGCGCATCAGCCCGCCGAGCATGGAGGTGGGGGGCGGCAGCACGGGTTCCAGACCACGCACGACCCGGTCGAGGTTCACCGCGGCCAGTATTCCGAC
>JAHWJV010000200.1 GCA_019348265.1 Gemmatimonadota bacterium | reverse complement strand
CCGCGAAGGAGAAGTACTACGCGGAGGAGCAGGAAGTCGAGCCGTACTACATGCTCTGGAAGGCGCCCGGATCGGCCGAGCTGGAATTCATCAACATGTGGCCCTTCACGCCGCGCGGGCGGAACGTGATGGCGGGTTGGCTCGCCGGCGGCGCCAGCGGTCCGACGCGCAGCCCGCTCTACTCATACCGCCTATCGAAGGACCGGCAGGTGCTCGGACCGCTTCAGTTCGAGGCCAAGATCGACCAGGACGAGCAGCTCTCTCAGCTGATGACCCTCTGGAGCCAGGGCGGATCGAACGTGATCCGCGGACACGTCCTGTCGATCCCCATCGGCGAAGCGATCGTGCACATCGAGCCGATCTACCTGGAGTCCCAGAGCAGCTCGTTCCCGGAGTTGCAGATCGTGGCCGTGATGCAGGGCGATCAGCTCGGGTACGGCCCCACGCTGGACGCGGCGCTGCAGATGCTGTTCG
Organism: Gemmatimonadota bacterium; assembly: GCA_019348265.1. Taxonomy (GTDB): domain Bacteria; phylum Gemmatimonadota; class Gemmatimonadetes; order Longimicrobiales; family Longimicrobiaceae; genus JAHWJV01. The sequence continues at coordinate 6,256 of JAHWJV010000200.1, read as the reverse complement.
GGCAGAGGCCGCCTGCGGCGGCTCGGGCCACCGGCGGACCCCCGCCCGCGGCCGCCGGGGGAAGCGCGGGCGCGCCGGCCGGACCCCTCGGCAAGCAGGCCAGCGACGCCTTCGAGGCATACCTGCGACTGCAGGGGGCGGGTCGCTTCGAGGAGGCCGGACGGGAGCTCGCCAGGGTCCGTGACTACCTCCGCCAGCTGGCCTCGCAGACCGCGCCGTAGGTATGACCAGGCGGTGGCCCGCGGGCCCGCTTCCCGATCTTTCGCCCGAGCCCGGAGAGCCCATGCAACGCGTTACCCACCGCACCTTGATCGTCTCCGCCGCGCTCGCATGCCTCGGCGCGTGCAGCGGCGCCGGCGAAGACGCACCGCTGAGCGACGAGGCGGCGGACTCCCTGGCGCCCAACATGGTCACGGGCACCACGGGAGCGCCGGGACCCGGCACCACCGGCACACCCGGCACACCTGGTGCAACCGACCCCGACACCATCAGCGACCCGCCTAGGTGACCGTCCCCCTATCGACGCATGGCGGTGGAAACGCCCATCCGCGGCAGGAGAGCCGATATTACCGGGCGAGCGCCACCGAGTCCCCTCGGGGCGGGCATTGACCGTCCACGCGCGACGGCCGGTTTCATGCAAAGGTAAGCGGAGCGGAGGGAGAGCACGCAGGGTGGCGGAACCGTCCGCCTTGCGGATCCCGCCCCGGAATTTACGTTTTGAGGTGGCGCCCGGGGGGGCACAGTCCCGGCGCGCCTGCTTTTGAGTCTGTGCGAGGGAAGGTATTTGAATGAGACGTGCCGCCACAGTTCTCACGTTTTTCCTGGTGCTCGCCGGTTCCTTGGCGACTCGGCCGGCAACCGCGCAGGCCCCCCGTGGCCGTACCCCCATCGCATCCACCCGCGGCTTCGATTTCGACCGCGACGGGGTCAGTCCGGTGCGCCCGGAGATGTACATTCCGTTCTACCTCGAGGAAAAGTTGTTCGAGGGGACGGACAGCGTGGCGGTCTCGATGCGGATCTACAACGTCCTCAACAACGTGGTCGCGATCCCGGTCCTGCGCGATCCGATGGATGGGCGGCAGGCACGCAACATCGGCTTCATCTATTACACGCCCGGCAAGAAGGTGGCGTACTGGGATGGAAAGGACCTCGCCGGTCGCACGGTCACGTCCGGAATCTTCTACTGCAAGCTCACCGTGGGTGGTGAGTCGACCGTGGTGAAGCTCGTCGTGGACAGTCCGGTACGGCGGCGCTCCCTGATTCCGTGGCGTTGACCCGCGTTTGCCCGGGACGTCGCGCCAGACTTCGTTAGTCGCTTCGCATCAGGTCGCCCCCCGCCGTCGCACGGGATCGCCCCGGCCGTGCGTGGGATCTCGCCGCTCGTTCCTCCCACGGCCCATCTGCAGCGCTTCCGGTCCCTGCTCCGCCGTAACCTGCCGAAGGTGAGCCGGGTGGTGTCACATCCAGGTCTCCCCATTCGTTTTTTCATTGGAGAGCTCGCCCGTGAACGTTCGTAAAGGCTCGTGACCGCACCACCGGAGGATCCATGCGAAATGTAGTTGCCGCGCTGCTCGTCCTCGCCTCAGTCGGCTGCCGCCAGTCCGTGAGTCCGCTGGATCCCGACCCCAGCCTGATCTCCGATGCGCAGGTGCGGGTGCTCACGACCGAACGCGACAGCTATGCGGCGGGTGAGACCGCGGTCGTGATACTCACGAATACCTTCCGCCACGCCATCGGCTACAACCTCTGTGTCTCCACGCTCGAACGGCAGCGCAGCGGAAGCTGGCACCAGAGCGAGCTCGACAGGGACGGGGCCTGCACGATGGAGCTGAGGATACTGCAGCCGGGGTCCAGGGCGACCTATTCGCGACGGCTCAACCCGGCGCTACCGGCCGGCGAGTACCGCATCCGTACGACGCTGGAGAACCTGGAGGCGCGCACGCGCGAGCCGGTCGTCTCGACGACGTTCCGGGTAACCCGCTAGGGCCGTTTCCGCGGGAGGGTACTGAGACCATCTCCGGTACGCTGGCCGTGGTACGTGACGGTAAATGGGGCCCGGTTCGGGAGGGGGAGACCGTGACCATCCCTCGCGGAGCCGTGCACGCGTTCCGAAACTTCTCCGCTCACCTGAAGCGGCTCCAGCGTCTACAGCTGGTCGCTACGGGATCGATGATGAAGCTTCCCGTGCTGTTGGCAGCCTTCCTCACGATGGTAGCGTGCGTGCCTAACTCCGCGCGGCAGCTCCCCTCGCGAGGTACCCCGGTCTCCGCGCTGACCGCTCCGGCGGAATGGACGCTCGTATGGTCGGACGAGTTCGACGTGGACGGTCGCCCGAACCCGACGAACTGGGGTTACGAGGCGGGCTTCGTCAGGAATCGCGAGGAGCAGTGGTACCAGCCGGAGAACGCCTGGTGCGAGGGCGGGCTGCTGGTCATCGAAGCGCGCCGGGAGCGCAAGGAGAACCCTCGTTACGATTCCACCAGCGCCGACTGGAAGGCGAGCCGCCGCTACGCGGCATACACCTCGGCGAGCCTGGTCAGCCGTGGCAAGCAGTCGTGGCAGTACGGCCGCTTCGAGATGAGAGGACGCATCGACACGCGGCAGGGCCTCTGGCCTGCCTTCTGGACACTGGGTGTGCAGGGCGCGTGGCCCAGCAACGGCGAGATCGACATCATGGAGTTCTATCGCGGCATGCTGCTGGCCAACGTCGCCTGGGGTACCGATCGGCGCGGCGTGGCGAAGTGGGATGCGCTCGAGAAGCCATTGACCGATTTCGTCGATCCAGGATGGTCGGAGAAGTTCCACGTCTGGCGGATGGACTGGGACCCGGAAAAGATCCGCCTCTTCGTCGACGACGTGCTGTTGAACACGACCCACCTCTCCGAGACGATCAACGGCGACGCGGAGGGGAAGAACCCCTTCCATCAGACCCACTACATGATCCTGAACCTGGCGATCGGCGGCGCGAACGGCGGCGACCCGGCGCCCACTCCTTTCCCGGCGAGGTTCGAGGTGGACTACGTTCGCGTGTATCAGAGATGAGCGGCCCCTGCCGCGACCCGAAGCAGCGAGACCCGAGTGCCTGTAAGTCACCATCGCTTGCGTAAGCGCCTGGATGTACGAGTCCGCGCGCCCCAGGCAGCTCTGACTCCAGGAGGGTGCCCTCGCGGCCTGCTGAGGCATCCTTCTGGCGTTCGCCGGCGGCATGGAAGCGATCATCTTCATCGGGATCCGGAGGAGCTTCGGCCTCTCACCCGGCCAGTGAACTCGCGGCAACGACAACTGGAAGTCGGCCTTCGCCGACTGACGGATGTACGAGGCGGGGCACAGAGCCGATGACGCGAGCAGCCCGCGAAGGCGGGCTTCGGTTCTTCGTTGCCGCGACTTCAATCGCCGGGCTGGAGGTGGGCTAGTCCCGCGCGTACGCTTCGGCCTCTCACCCGGCCACTGAACTCTCTGAGCGCGGGAAGGGCCGCCGGTGATCGGCCTCCGGCAGCGGATTGGCCGTCGAGTTGCACTCCATTCCGCGACGAATGCGATCCGGATCACCGGGAGCCGTTCCCCCGCGCGCGGAGAGAGCCATCATGGCGGAAAAGAACAGTGCAGCGCTGATTCGCACCCTGAGCGACCTGCTCCAGCTCGACCACGACGCCGTGCGCTCGTATCAGGTGGCCATCGACGCGCTCTCGCGCGAACCGCTCAAGAAGGCGCTCCGACAGTTCAAGCGAGACCACCAGCGTCACATCCGCGAGATATCCGCGCTGATCGAGTCGAACGGAGGGAAGCCGCTGCAGATGCCGCATGCCTCGACTGGTCTGCTCAAGCTGGCGATACAGTCGCTCGGAGCGGCCGGGGGCGATCGCGCCGTGCTGCTCACCTTCCGCTCGAACGAGTGGGAGAGCATGCAGAAGTACGGGGGCGCCGCGCGACGCCGCCTGCCGGCTGACGTCAAGGAGGTGGTGCGGCGCGGGGCGGACGACGAGAAGCGCCACTACCGGTGGGCGGTCGAGACGCTCGCGGAGCTCGGGGCGGACGACAAGAGCGTGGTGGGACGGGTCGAGCAGCTCCTGGAGCGACTCCACGGGGGTGCAGCCATGGGTCTCGAGGCCATAGAGCGGGTCGGCATCGGGCTGGTGAGTCGCGGCCGTTCCTCTGGCGCGAAGAAGAAGGCCGGCTCCAAGGCCGGTGCGAAGAAGAAGGCGTAGCTTCACCCTGGCGGTCGCGGCCGGCGGCCGCCTGTCCCCAACCAGCATCCTCTCATGGCAACGAGGCGCTACCTTCTGACCGCCGCCATTCTGCTGACGCTTCCCTCGTGTGGCGGCGAACAGGAGGCTACTCCGGACGCGTCCGCGGCACCGGGAGCATCCACCAGCCCGGCCGGCGACGTCGGGACGGCCGGCAGCGACGCGACTGCCGCCCCCGTCGCCGGCGACTCCTCGGCGACCGCCGGATCACATCCCTGATTCGCGCCCGCCGGGGAACCAACCTCCACAAGGAACCACGATGACCCCGCCCGACTCCCTGCGCTTCGTCACCTCCGAGGAAATGGTCGTCGAAGAGCTCCCCTGGGGTCCGCACGAGTGGCTTTGCCGACCGGGGCTGACCGACGCGGAGGGGCTGCTGCTGGTGAGGGTGCGCATGCCTCCCGGTAAGGGGCACGCGTTCCACCGGCACCCCACGATGGAAGAGATCATCTACGTCGTCTCCGGCACGGCCGAACAGTGGGTGGACCAGGAGTCCCGCACGCTCGGCCCCGGAGACAGCGCGCACATCCCGCCTGACATGGTCCACGGCACATACAACGCGGGCGCTGAGACGCTGGTTTTCCTCGCCATCCTCTCTCCGTCGAGGCCCGCAGGGCCTGCCATCGTCGACGTTTCCGGCGAGGAGCCCTGGGCGTCCCTGCGGGAAGCGCGGGCGTAGGGGGCATGCGTGCCGATTAGGGAAGAGCCGCACGCAGAGGACTCGGGGCCACTTAAGGCGGTGCTCTGAGCGCCGACCTCTCAAGTCCGCCTTCGCCGACTGATCAAGGGCGTTCTACAGCCCGCGAAGGCGGGCTTGGGTTTCGTAGTAGCCGCGACTTCAGTCGCCTGGTGAGGGGCCGGCTGCCGGGAGTTCCCCCTCGCCGCTTGCTCGAAACCGCTCGGCAGTGAGGCATACCGCTTGCTCCTCCAGGCCGTTCCATTCAACCAGGAGGAGCGATGCAAAAGCCTATCACGCCTACACTTCACGGCGCGCTCGACTACTCGACCATGGCGGCGACGCTGGCCGCGCCGAAGCTGCTCGGCTTCCCGTCCCGCGCGGCGTGGGCGGCGTATGGACTGGCCGCGGGGTACCTGGCCATGTCCGCCCTGACCGACTATCCACCCGCGCTCAAGCGTGCCGTTCCGCTGAAGGCCCACGGCGTCACCGACGCGGTTCTGGGTCTCGCGATCCCCGCGCTGCCCTGGGTCCTCGGCTTCGAGGATGACAAGCGCGCTCGAAACTTCTTCCTCGCGCTGACGGGCATCACGATGGTCGTCACCGCGTTGACGGATTGGAACGCGAACGAGGGTCAGCCCGCCTGAGCGGGTGACCTGCAGATGAGGGGCGGACCGCGGCGCATTCCGGGCGTCCGCGATCCGCGCCGTTCAATCACAGGAGGGTGTCGGTGGAGAACAGGAACGATGGCCAGTCGACCGCTGCGACTCCGGCGGATGACGAGATCGCGCGGGAAGGGGCGGCCCTGGGCGCTGCGGGGATCAGCCGCAGCACGGGGACGGGCAGCGCCGGGTCCGGCATCGCAGCCGCAGGAGGCGCCGACCAGGTCGGCCCCGCGCATCACGGCACCACCGGCGGGGGCAGCTGACCTCGTCACTCCCGCTTTCCCTGCGCCGGCTCCGCCTGTTTCGGGCAGCCGGCGCCGCATCCTGGCCGGGGTGGCACTGCTGAGTGCCCAGCCCGCCGCCGCACTCGCCCAGGAAGCCCCGGCGCCTGCCGGTTCCCGCGAGGTTCCGGTCCTGCAGGTCCATCGCAGCACGTCCCCACCGCGGATCGACGGGCGGCTCGACGAGGAGGTGTGGACCGCGGCTCCGGCGGCGAGCGGCTTCGTGCAGGGCGAGCCGATCGAGGGCGCGCCCGCGCGGCACCGGACCGAGGTCCGCGTGCTCTACGACGAGCAGGCGCTGTACGTGGGCGCGCGGATGTACGACGACTCGCCGGATGCGATCGCCCGGCAGCTGGTGCGGCGTGATGAGACGGGGCAGTTCGATTTCTT
>JAHWJV010000001.1 GCA_019348265.1 Gemmatimonadota bacterium | reverse complement strand
CCTCCGCCACTGCAAGCCCCGCCGTCAGATACAGCAGCGCCCGGCAGATGCCCATCAGCACGGGGCCGAGCGGATTGCCCTTGTGCCAGCTGTTGTACAGGACGATCGCGCCCGCCAGAGCCGCTCCGGCGAGCAGGGCGCGTCGGCTCCCGTATCCCCAGGCTTCCACCTGCGCCAACAGGAGCAGCCACCCTGCGGCCAGGAGACCGAAGCCCGCGCCGAAAACCTCGCCCGCGCTGATCCGCCCGGTTGGGATCGGGCGGTCCGCTCGTTCCCGCCGGTCGATCTCCCGATCGAACGCGTCGTTCAGGAACATGCCACCGACGTAGAAGAGCGTTCCGGCGAGCAGGGGCGCTGCCAGCGCCTGGGGCGTCACCACGCCGCCCGCGAGCACCGCCCCCGCCAGCGCGTTGGTCCACACGGTCGGCAGGTTGGAGACCCTTCCGAGCTCCAGGTAGGTCCGCCACCTCATCCACGCACGCGGTCCAGCACCCAGCGCAGCTCGCCTGCGACGGCATCGACGATGCTCTCCCGGCGGTACGCCTCCGGCAGCACGTCCCAGGTGTACGTCTCCAGCTCGAGGTGCGGCGCGACGGGCTCGCGGCGCAGCAGCTCCAGGAACTCCGCCACGTACCCCTGGGTCCCACGGAAGGGCCCGAGCTCCTCCCGGAATACCGGGACGTGGAAGTGGACGCGACACTCTTCCGGCAGGTCCCCCGCCGACCACAGCTCCAGCGCCGTCGGGAGATCCGCGTGCCGCCGCAGCTCGTCGCCTCGCTTCTCCACCACCTGGTGCAGGTAGACGCCTTCCGCGAAAGCGTGCAGCGCCGTCAGGCGCGCCTCGTCCTCCCGCGTCCCGTCGAAGGCGATCTCCAGTCCCGCGGTGATCTGCGCCTTCGTGATGCGGATCCCCGCGCCCTGTAGCGCGCGGACCGCCGGCTCACACCCCTCGTACTCCACCGCCATGTGGCAGGTGTCGAAGCAGATCCCGACCTGATCGCGCATGAACTCTTCCGCGGATCCGCCGCTCAGGCCGGTCAGCGCCTCGAACACCTGCAGGGTCGAGCGCCGCCAGAGATGATCCTGGAAGAAATCGACCGCATCTCCCGTGACCTCGAGATAGCAGCAGGGCTCCGGCTCCAACGCCAGCGCGATACGTCGGCCAGTCTCCTCGCCCACCCTGTACAGATGCGCCGCGTGCCGCGCGATCATGGTCGCCATCATCTCGACGGTGGTCTCCGAGCGGACGGCTTCGCGAAAGGCCCCCGGTACCGTGCTGATCGTCCCCGTCACCTGCTCGTCGCCCGGGAGCAGCGCCGCCATGATGTCGGCCAGGCGATCGGTGTAATCCAGCCGCGCCGGGTCCGTCCAGTCCGGGAGGTAGACCTCTTCCTTCACGGGCTCACCGTGGAACGGCCCGTACGGAAAGCCGTTGAAGGTGAAGACGTAAAGCCCATTGGAAAGGAGGAACTCCCGGAGTCTTTCCAGCTCGGCAGGAATCGCGAGCTGGGCGGCGGCACGCGCCGACAGGCGCAACCCGACGCCGAACGGCTGATCCGGTGAGATCGCCTGCTTGACCGGCAGGGTGAACCGTTCCAGGTTCCTCTGCACCTCGGCCCAGCTCTCGCCCGGGTGGATGTTGGTGCAGTACGTGAGGTGCGGTGTTCCCGGCAGAAGGAGTCTCATCCAAGTGCAGCGAACCATTTGAACCGTCAGATCGACGTCCCCGAACGCGGGGGTCTCGGGAGGCGCGGCCGCGGCCGTCCCGGCCCGGGAACTTACAGAGGGCAGCTCCGGGCGGCTATGCTGATCGGCTACAACACCAACGGCTTCGCCCACCACGCGCTGGACGACGCGATGGAGATCCTCGCCGAGCTCGGCTACGACGCGATCTCCATCACCCCGGACGTCCACCACCTACCCCCCTTCGCCACCTCCGCCAGGGAGCTGCGGAGGCTGCGCGGCCGCCTGGAGGGTCTCGGCCTCACACCGGTGATCGAGACCGGCGCCCGTTACGTTCTCGACGCGCGCAGGAAGCACCGCCCCAACCTGCTGGAGCCGGATGCGGCCGGACGCGCGGCTCGTGCGGAGCTGCTTCGACGCTGCGCAGAGATCGCCGCGGAGATCGGGGCCGGTGTGATCTCCATCTGGTCTGGCCAGAAGCCGGAGGCGACGCCGCCTGAGGATGCGGATCGCTTCCTTGCCGAAGGGGTCGCCGGCCTCTGCGACGCGGCTGCTGCCCTCGGCGTCCGCGTGGCCTTCGAGCCGGAGCCCGGAATGTGGGTGGAGTCGCTGGCTCAGTGGGAACGGCTGCGGGACCACGTGGCGCACCCCTCGCTCGGCCTCACACTCGACACCGGCCATGTGCCCTGCACCGAGGCGATCTCGCCGGCCGCCGCCATTCGGCGGCATGGATCCGAGCTCTTGAATGTGCACCTGGACGACGGTCGCAACGGTGTGCACGACCACCTGCAGATCGGCGAAGGCGAGCTCGCCTGGGGCGAGATCCTCATCGCGCTCCGCGACTTCGAGGGGGTCGCGGCGGTCGAGCTGTCGCGCCACTCGCATGATGCGCCGCGCGCCGCCGCCGCCGCCCTGAGCGCCCTCCGTCGCGCCGGGTAGCTCCTGCTCTTTCCCCCCTGCTTGGCCGGTGGTCGCGAGAGAGAGCCGACGTGGATCGGAGCGTCCACTGTGCGGTTCTGGGACCGCCGATTCCGCAATGGGACACCTTCCGCAGCTCTCCCGTGCCCGCGCGGTGAGCTAGATCGGCTTGGGCGTGCTGATCGGCGTGGGACTCTCGACGTTCCTGCACCCCGAACGGGCACGTAGCTACTGATTGAACCGGATCGTCGCCAGTGTCATCAGCGGGGAGATCGGCTTCGCGGCGGGGTTCCTGAACACGAAGTAAAGGTCGTGACGCCCGCTCATCGCAGTGAGCGTCACCCGCCTCGGTACCGGAGCCGGCACTGGCTGACCCATCGCGGGCTGCGGTCCCGGCGCCAGCTCCGTCTGGCCGAGAAGCTGGCCCGTCGGTGAGCCGAGGCGGACCTCGATCGTACCTCCGGTTTCTCCGTACCGCGGATTCAGGCTGGCGGTCAGGTCGAGCGACGTGATCCCGGTGAGATCGAGCTGCCGGAAGCCGATGTGTCCGTTCGGACGCGGCCGCGCCGCGAGAGGCCCGCCGCCACGGTTCGACGCCTCTATGAGCGTGTTTTCGACGATTTCAGCCGACCCGGCGATCACCGTCGGGCTGCGGAGGACCAGCATCCGCTCGCCCGTCTGGTTCGGGAACCCGTTCGCCCCGCGGTCGGAGTACACGGCCCGGATGATCACGGAGCCGTGGCCGTCGTCGCCCTCCGGAATCTCCGGCGTGTAGCTCCCGCTGAGTGCCCTTCCCGCGACGGAGGTGCTGTTGCTCGCGAGGATGTATCGCGCCATCGCCGTCGCCTCGGCCACGCTGGTCGCCGGGTGCGCGGGCATGGCTACCTCGCCCCACGCACCGGAGCCGCCGTTCCGTATCTTCGTCACCAGCCGCGCAACCGCGGCGTTGTCACCCTGGTACCTCGTAGCGATCTCCGTGAACGAGGGCCCCAGCGACCGCGGCGGGCTCGCGGTGTGACACGAGCGGCAGTCGCTCTGCCCCATCAGCGCCTGCGCCACCGCGAAGCGGGTCGTGGCGTCGACCGGCCGGTCGCCATGCCGCAGCGCCGCGGCGTCGAACTTCGCCGGCACGTAGTCGATGCTCACCGCCACCCTCTGCGGATCGACCGTGCCGTCCTCGGGATCACTCACCTGCGCCGCGTACTGGATCGAACGGCCGGGGAAGAAGAAGCTCTGGTTCCCGCCTGCCACCTTCAGCGCCACGGTGGGCGGCGAGTTGCCCGCCACGATCCGAAGCGATTTGCTGGCCGTCGCGCCAGCTGGATCCCTGACCGTGAGCGTGGCATCGTACACGCCCGGCCGATCGAAGTTTACCTCGGGGTTGGCCGTGGTGAAGATACGGGCCGCGCCACCGCTGGCGGGGGTCACGCGCCACTCATAGCGGAGCGCGTCGTCGTCCGGGTCGCGCGTCCCCGCCGAGGAGAGGGTCACGGCGAACGGAACCCTGCCACCGGTCGTATTACTGGAGATCTCCACGTCGGGCTCGCGGTTCCCCGCATTGTACTCGATGCGCACGAGCCTGGAGTCCGGCCCCTCGCCCCACCAGAGGCTGCCGTACTCGAGCACGTACAGGTCACCCTCCGGTCCGAATTCGATGTCCAGTGGGATCACCGGACTGTAGGTCGGCATGAACCGCTCCATCGACCTATAGTTGCTGTTGTCGTCCAGCGTGATGGCCATGATCCAGTTGCGCGCGCAATCCGCCGTGATCCACTTCCCTTCGTAATACGCCGGCCAGGGCCGCGCCGCGTTCGGCTTGAAGTCCGCCCGGTGATAGAAGGGCCCGCCGACCGCGCAGCGTCCGCCGCTGCCCACTTCCGGGTACTCCTCCGATGCGGCGTACGGGTAGCCGATGAAGGCCGGCTGAGCCGGCGGCAGCTCCCGGAGGCCGTTGTTCCAGCGCGATTCGTTGATCGGGCGCGCCGGGTCCTTGGGCGGGAGGATCCGGCCCCTGATGTAGTCCGTGATCGGATACGCCCGGTTGGGGCCGATGAAGTACGGCCAGCCGAAGAAGCCGGGGCCCCTGGCCTGGTTGAACTCGTCGTACCCCTCGACCGTGCTGTCCGAGGCTTCCCCCGCGTCGGAGCCGATTTCCCCCCAGTAGAGGATCCCCGTCCGCGAGTCGATCGTCGGGCGCCACGGGTTGCGGTGTCCCATGGTGTAGATCTCGGGGAGGGTGTTCGGCGTCCCCGGGGCGAACATGTTTCCGGGCGGGATGGTGTAGCTGCCGTCCGGCTCCGGGTGGATCCGAAGGATCTTGCCGGTATGACTGTTGGTGTTCGCCGCCCCGCCCTGGTCGTCCCAGTAGACCCGCCCCGGGCGCTCGTCGGTCTGGGACTTCCGGCCCGGCGCGTTGCCGCGGTTGTTGCCGGTAGTGATGTAAAGGTTGCCATCCCGGTCCCAGGTCATCCCGCCGCCGGTATGACAGCAAGTTTCCCGCTGGAAGTCCCACTCGAACACCACCTTCTCCGAGCGCGTGAAGAGCGAGTCACCGTCCACCACGTAGCGCGCCAGGGTGTGCTTGGCGATCGTGGGGTGGGCAAAAATCAGCCACAGCCAGCGGTTCTGCTGGAAGTTAGGGTCGAGCGACATCCCGATCAGCCCCTCCTCCGCCGCGGTGGTGCGGCCGGACGGGTTGTAGAGCGTATGATTTACGGCGATCTGGTTGACCGTCTTCGTCGTCTTCGTTACCGGGTCGTACATCTGGATGGCCCCCTTGCGTTCGCCGATCAGGACCCGGCTGTCGGGGAGGACCACGACGTTCATGGGCTCCTTCAGCACGCCCGCGGGAACGAGCTCCACGCGGGTGAAGCGGCTCTCGTCGGGTTTCTGCGTCTGCTGCGGTTGTGGCTGATAGGAGACGAAGGCGGAGAGGGCCGCCACCATCGGGACGAGCAAGGCGGAGACGACCAGCGGGAGTTTGCGCATGCGCGTCCTCTGAGAGTGATAGAGATCGGGCAGGAAGGTGGGCCAGCTATCAGGAAACGCACGTGAGCTGTCTGGGGCACGCAGCCGAGCGGCTGGGTGCTCCAGACGGCTCACCGCCCCGTCAGTAGCCGGGATTCTGGGTCAGCCCAGGGCTAACCCCCCTCTCCGTCTCCGGGATGGGCCAGAGCATGTCGTTCACGTCGGCGTCCGTCGCGGTCGGATCGCGCCGGAGGGACGCGAGGAAGTAACCGCTGCCGCGCCTCACCAGATCGAACCACCGCTTGCCCTCGAAGGCCAACTCCCAGTGACGCTCCTGGAAGATCGCCTCGCGCGTGGCGGCCTGGTTCGTGACCGGGAGGGACGCGGGCTGCGCCCGGTTCTCGCTCCCCGTCCCGTTGCGCGCGCGGGCCCGAACCATGTTGACGTACTGGATCGCCTCGTCCGGGCGGCCGAGCTCGTTCACCGCCTCGGCATACATCAGCAGCACGTCGGCGTAGCGGAAGATCGGCCAGTTCGCATCCTGCGGGCCGGGCCGGGTGGAGGGCCGGAACTTGTAGATGCGGGGCTCGAAGTTCACCACCGTTCCGTTGAGGAGGCGGCCGCTCGTGAAGAAGCCGACACCATTCTGCCCGGGCAGACCCACCTGCGATCCGGTCTGGCCCCGAACGTCACCCGCTGGGTAACTGTTCATGAACCACGGCAGCGGTGTATAGGTCGCCCACCCGCCCGCCTGGTTGGGGAGCAGCTGCCGGGGATACGTCCAGACCGCGATGCTGATTTGCGAGGCGCCGGTTGCCGCCGATGCCTGGATGGCGAAGACCTCCTCGGGGCGGTTCTGCGATCCCGGCAGGAAGGCGTCGATGAAGGTCGGCGTCAGGCGGTGGGCGCCGGAGTCTATGATCTGCTTGGCCGCTGCCGCCGCTGCCGCCCATTCATTGGATGATTCGCGGGTCGACCGCCAGAGGTAGACTTCCGCCAGTAGCGCCTGTGCCGACGTTTTGGTCGCCCGACCTCGATTCCCCGCGTCCCGGGTGGCCGGCAGGGCCGCTGCGGCCTCCTGCGCGTCCTTGATGATCTGGGCGTACACTTCGGCCTTGGGAGCGCGCGTCCCCACAGTCAGCTGCTCCTCCGGGGTGCGTACCAGCGGCACGTCACCCCAGAGGCGCACCAGGTAGTGGTACGACAGCGCGCGCAGGAACTTCGCCTCGCCCAGGATACTCTGCTTGGCCGCCTCGTCCATGTTGATGGCGGGCACCTTTTCCAGCACGATGTTCGCCCGGCCGATGACCAGATACAAACCCCTCCAGGAGTTTGCGAAGAAACTGATGCGAGAATCGTAGTTCATCCGGCTGAGGCTGATGATGACCGGATTCTCCTCCTCCTGGCCCACCCGGGCATCGTCCGTGCCGGCATTCAGTCCCCACTGCAGCGCCGTGCCGAAGAGGTTGCCGGTCGTGAACGGCTGGTACGCCGCCACGATGGCGGCTCTCGCGTCCGCCTCGGTCTTGTAAAAGGTCTCCACCACCACCGTCGATCGTGGCGTCTCGGTCAGTAAGTCGCCGCACGCAACCTGGAGGGTCGCCAGGACGACCAGACATGCAATATGCGTATTCCGCATCGCTTTACCGTGCAGGTGAGGGACGGGGCCGCCCGGCGTTCCGGGCATGGCCCCTGGATTGTGGATATCAGAAGGCGAGGTTGACACCGACGCTATAGCTGCGGGCCCTCGGGTATGGATCCCAATCCACCCCCGGCGCGGTGGCGTCGTTCGCGAAGCTGTTCACCTCGGGATCGTACCCGGAGTACCGCGTCCACAGCTTCACGTTCTGCCCGGTCACGTACACCCGCACGTCATTCGCGCCCGGAACCAACCGCGCCGGCACTTTATATCCCAACGACACGGTCTGCAGCCGGACGAACGAGCCGTCCTCGACGTGAATATCGTACACCTCCCGCGGCCGGTCCGCGTTCGCCCGCGGCACGCCCGTGTTCGTGTTCGTCGGTGTCCAGCGATCCAGCGCGACGGCCCTCTGGTTCGAGAAGGTGTTGACCTGCCGGTCCCAGATCCCCAACTGGTTCAGCACGTCCGCCCCGTAGCTGAACTGCAGGAAGGCGCTCAGTTCTAACGGTCCCGCCGTCACATTGTTCGCCAACCCTCCGTACAGGTCCGGCTGCCCGTCGCCAAGGACCACGTTGTCATTCACGTTGATCCTCCCGTCCCCGTTCACATCCACATAGCGGTACTCCCCCGGCACGCAGTCCAGATTCCTCCGTAGGACCTTCAGCGGACAGGCGTCGCCCTGCTGGTACAGCCCGTCCGTCTTCTTTCCGAAGTATGTGCCCAGCGGCTGTCCGACCACCGTGATGAGCACGTTCTGCCCCGTCCCCCCGAAACCACCCTGGCTCGCGTTCGCCAGTTCCTTCGCGACGCCCAGATTGGTCACCTCGTTGCGGTTGTGGGCCAAAGTCAGCGTCGAGTTCCAGGAGAAGCGGGCCGTCTGGAGGTTGATCGTGTTCAGCATCAGCTCCACCCCGTCGTTCCTCACCGAGCCGACGTTCCGCAGCTGCGATTGGAAACCGGAGCTTGACGGAAGCGCGACCGCGAGCAGCAGGTCATCCGTGACGCTGCGATAGACGTCGATCGATCCGTTGACGCGATTCCCCAGCACCCCGAAGTCCAGCCCGGCGTTGGCCTGCCTCGTCGTCTCCCACTTCAGGTCCGGATTCGGCGCCGCCCCTGCCGGGGCAAAGCCGACCGCCGTCTGACCCCCGATCCCATACCCTGCGTCGGTGAGTCGGGCGAGCGACTGGTAGAGGCCGATCTCCTGGTTGCCCGTCACCCCGTAGCTGAGGCGGAGCTTCACGTCGCTGAAGAGCGACTGGTTCGCCATGAAGGGCTCGTCCACCACGTGCCAGGCGAAGGCGGCCGAGGGGAAAAAGCCCCACTTGTTGTTTGCTCCGAAGCGGCTGCTCCCGTCCCGACGGCCGGTGACGGTGAAGAGATACCGGTCCAGCAGGTTGTAGTTGGCTCGACCCAGCACGGAGAGCAGCGCCCATTCGCTGTCGCCCGTGGAGGCGCTGGGGCGCGTCCCCGCCCCGAGGTTGTTCACCCCCGTCAGATCGTTGACGAACTGCTCGTTCGACGAGAACGTCGTTCGAGTGCGCGAGGTCTGCACCGAAAAGCCGCCCGTAACGTCGAGGGTGCCCGGCCCCAACTCGCGCTGTGCGGAGAGGATGTTGTCGTTGGTCAGGTTCGTGGTCTGCGCCGTCTCCGCCCTGCCCTGGCCCAGGACCGAAGCGCCGGTGGGCGAGGTCCGCGGGGCGTAGAAGTCCACGCGCCCGTTGCGGGTAACCAGGCCCAGAGAGGAGCGCAGGCGCAGCCCCTCCACGATCCGGAAATCGGCGAAGCTGTTGTTGGTGACCTGGAAGTTGGCCTCGCGGTCGAGATTCTCGTGCGCGATCGCGACTGAGTTCGAGCCCGGATGGGTGATGGGAGAGCTCATCCGCCAGGTGCCATCCTCCAGCTTCGGCCCCACCACCGGGTTGAACCGGAGAAGGGCCTCCATACCTCCGCGGTTGTTCCGTGCGGTGTTGCCGATGTTGAGGCTCGTTCCCACCTGCAGCCGGTCGGAGAGGGTACGGTCGAGGTTCACGCGACCCGAGAGGCGCCTGAAGTCCGAGCCGACGATGATCCCTTGCTGGTCGAAGAAGTTCCCCGAGAGCAGATAGCGCGTCCGCGCGTCGCCGCCGCTGAAGGTGATCGAGTGGTCCTGCATCGGAACCCCCTCGCGGAGCAGTTCCCGCTGCCAATCCGTCCCGGGACCCGCCGCATGAATTCGCGCTACCTCAGCGGCTGTGTAGAGGGGCGACAGGCCGATGTTGGTCCTTGCTTCGTTCACCATGTCGGCGAACTGCGGCCCGTTGAGCACGTCCAGATATCTCGCCGGAGATTGCGTCCCGTACGAGGACTCGACCGTGAAGCGGTCCTGCCCTCGCTGACCCTGCTTGGTCGTGACCAGCACCACCCCCGACGCGCCCCGCGCGCCGTAGATCGCGGTGCTCGAGGCGTCCTTCAGCACCTCGATCGAGGCGATGTCATTCGGGGAAAGCGAAGCAAGCGGGTTGACCCGCCGGTCGCGGGTGTTGCCCGCGGAGATCACGGGCACCCCGTCGATCACGTAGAGCGGCTCACTGGCCGCGGAGATCGAGGCGGTTCCGCGAACGCGAATGGACACGCCTCCGCCCGGGGTGCCGTCGTTCTGCGTCACCTGAGCGCCCGCTACGCGTCCCTGGAGCATCTGCCCCACGGTGGCGGTGGTCGCGACCTGAACCTCGTCGACCGAGACGGAGCCGACCGCCCCGGTGACGTCACGCCGGCGCGCGGTGCCGTAGCCGACGGCGACCACGCCCTCGACCTGGACGGCCTGCGGCGAGAGCTCGATGTCCACCCTGACCGTCTGGCCGTCGGTGACCGTCACCTGCTGCACCGCCTCACCGTGGCCGGCGAACGTGGCGCGGAGCGTACGCCTGCCCGCTGGCACCCCGGTGATGGTGTACCGCCCCTGCGCATCGGTTTGCGACCCACGCGTCGTCCCCGCCACGGCGACGCTTACGCCCGCCAGAGGTCGTCCACCCGACCCGGTGACGACCCCGGTGATCGTTCCCGCGGCCTGCTCAGGGCGAGTCGCGGTGAGCAGGCGAGTGGCCCGGGAGCTCGGCGACGTGCGATCCCCCGTCGGAACCACCACCACCTGCCCGCTCGCAGTCACCCAGAGATCGAGCGGCCTACCCTGGAAGACGGAGCGTAGAACGTCCCCAAGCTCTCGATCCCTCGCCTCTATCGAGATCGGCTCCTGAACGGGGACGACGTCCGCGCTGAAAGCGATCGGGATGTCGCCCGCGGCGGCAATCGCCTTCAGGGCCCGCTCCATCGGGACATTTCGAAGCTCCAGGGAGATCCTCCGGCTCAGCACACCGCGCGTGGTAGTGGGGCTCGCCCGCCGCAGCAGACCTCCGGGAGTCTCGAGCCGGGTCGCGGTAAGGACCGGTTGCTGTCGAGCCTGCGAGTCCGGCTGCTGAGCCGGGGACTTTCCGGCGGCGATCAGTGGTACCAGGACCGCGACAGACAGTACGGCACAATTCCTCAGTCGCATGAGCGCTCCTTTGGGATGGACAACTAAGCGGTACGGTGGGAGAGGACTACCTGGAGTTCGCGAACGTCGAGAGTCTGCCCTTGGGGAAGAAGGTGAACATGTTTCCGATCTTCCGGAAATCGAGTCCCAGAGAGGCCGCGATTACGGCGATTACCTCGTCCACGGGCTGGTCGCGGAAGGATGCGGTGAGTCGGCGTGTGCGCAGCGAGGGATCCGCGATCTGGACGGGTACGCCATACCAGCGCTCCAGCTCGACCGCCACCTGGCTCAGCGGCGCGTCGTCGAACGCAAGCTTCCCGTTACGCCAGGCGATGTATCGGTCCGGGTCCACTCGCCGGACGGACACCTTCCGGCTCCCTGCAGCCAGCTCGCCCAGATCGCCAGGACTCAGGATCGCGGCCCCGCGTTCACCAACCGCGGTTGGGCGGAAAGCGACCCGACCTTCGCCGACCACGACCCGGACGACGGAGTCCGCGGGATAGCTACGCACGTCGAACTCGGTGCCGAGCACCTGCGTGGTGGTCCCGCCTGCATTTACGATGAACGGACGTCTCGGGTCCGTAGCCACCTCGAAGTATGCCTCGCCAGTAAGGCCGACTTCGCGAGCCGAGCGCTCGAAATCCGCATGGATCTCTAGCCGACTGTCCGGTCCCAGAATGACGCGCGTCCCGTCGGAGAGACGCATGTGCGCCCGCTCCCCTTTCGGGGTGGTCAACTCCTCCGCGATCGCCGGATCACCTGCCGGGCTCGTGAGCGTCCAGTAGAGGCTCCCGGTGATCATCGCCGCGCCGATCGCCGCGACGGCCCAGCGCCTGGCGAAAGCGTGAGCCTCGACTTCTCTGGACGGCTGGAAACGCGCGAAGCGACTCGGGCGTCCCGGGGCGGACGGCGCCGGCGCCAGTCGTGCTTGAACTCGATCCCATGCACCGCCCGGGTCCCAGGGCTCAGCCGCGGAACCCGCGGCAAGCCACGCTTGGCGTGCCGTCTCCAAGATCTCACGACGGGTCGGATCCTCCGCGGCCCAGGCCATGAGAGCCCTCTCCTCCGTCTCGGAGCTCTCCCCCGCGTAGTGGCGGGCTAAGCTCTCCCAGATCTGTGCATGTTCCATCGTTTATCGATGCTCGTACGCTCTTGTCCGTTTTGCGGCTGTCGGATCGCCTCGCTTACGACGGGGCCTCCCCTCACCAGTCCCAATGCGACGAATCCCGCGAGGTCCGGCTCAGAGATATGGCAGAAGAGCGGAGCGGAGAGTCTTGAGCGCTCGGCCCATCTGCGTCTCGACGGTTTTGATCGAGATCCCGAGGAGGTGTGCAATGTCGGAGTATGATTGCTCCCCTTGCCGGCTCAGGAGGAAGATCTCGCGGCAGCGATCCGGGAGGTGGTTGATCGCGTCCTGGGCGGCGGTCGCGATCTCGGTGTAGCGAACCTCGTCCTCGGCCGCGGGCTGCGTGGGTCGCAGGGTCAACACCAGGACGCCGTGGGCCCTGCTGGCGATGTTC
The DNA here is from genome assembly GCA_019348265.1 of Gemmatimonadota bacterium. GTDB lineage: Bacteria > Gemmatimonadota > Gemmatimonadetes > Longimicrobiales > Longimicrobiaceae > JAHWJV01. Next base: position 26,531 of record JAHWJV010000001.1, on the reverse strand, counting down.
CTGTGCTTGAGGTGGTTGATCGCCTGGTTCCTCGCCGCCCGGTAGAGGTAGCGTGTGATGGATTGCTCCGGGTCTAGCGTCTCGCGGCGCTCCCACATGCGAAGGAAGATGTCCTGCACGAGCTCTTCCGCGATCTCGGGAGACCTGACGCGGCGCGTGACTAGATTGCACAGGCTCGGGTACAGCGCGCGGAACAGGGTGCCGAATGCCTCCTGGTCACCGAGGCGAATCTTCTCTACCCACGTTGCTTCTTCCGGGGCGGGAGGTGATCCACTCATCGGGAGAAGCGGTGTCGGAAGCTTACCCGTTCCGATCGAGTCTTTTGCAGCGCGGGTCTGCGGCATGAATGGAATCCGTCGGAGGATACGGAGGCGCTCGTACGGCAGTCCGGCAATCGCCGAGCTCGAGCATGGTCCGCTCGAGTAACGGCGAGGCATCGATCAGCAAATGCGGGCACGCCTCCCAGCACCTGCCCGCGGTCTGGGCAGTCGGACGGGCGCAACCGTGCTGCCGGTCAACAAAGCCCGAGCTATGTCGAGGGACGCGGCAGGTGTGGACTCGCGTGGCGGTCCGACGGGTGCACCGCAGCTGCAACGGAACCCATTGAACACTACAATCGAGGAAGCCGGTACCCTGACAAAGAGGCGGGTCGGAGGCTCGTGAGAGAGGGATCCGCGGACGAGGGCCGCACGCTCACGGAGTATGATGCGCAGGCAAGCCGACTAACGTTCTCGACGGAAAAGAGGCGCCGGTCCCGTGAAACGGGAGGGGCGCCGCTGTCCGTGTAGCGGCGCGGAGATGAGCGCTACCAGCCGCGACGGGTGGTGATGAGGATCACGCCGTTGGCGCCACGCGATCCGAACATGCTGGTGTGCCCGACGTCCTTGAGGACCTCCACGCATTCGATGTCCATGGGGTTCACCGGGATCGATCCCGACCGGTTCCCGACCGCCGGCATACCGTCGATCAGGTACAGTGGCTCCCCTCCGCCCGTCAGCGTGTTCGTGCCGCGGATCTGCACGGAGAAGCCGCTCGCCGTCTTGGTCACCGCCACTCCTGGGATCCGCGAAAGAAGCTCTTCCACGTGCGACGTGCGTTCGGCGCGGTAATCTACCTGCGAGAGCGTGTTCGCCGTGACGCAGGCGCCGTTAGCGCTGATGCGTGTCCCCGAAAGGCCGCCTGGCCCAGCCGACATGCCGGAGCTGCCGGAAGAGTAGCAGCCTGCCAGGAGCGGGAGAGCCGCGCTGAACAGGGCGCCACGTGCTGAAAAGCGGAGAGTGTTCATGGTACCTCGTCGTCCGGAGAGAACGACTGACTGAGCGGGAGACGTGCGTCGGGGAGCCCCGCGTACGCAATAATCTTGCACGGCGCGAGCACGCTGGCAAGCCGCGCGACCCCGCACGCTGACGCTCGGCTCAGAGCGTCTCGACCACGAGCAGGTTGGTGCCGCCCGCCTCGTTGATCCGCATTCCGGCCGTGAGCACGATGCATTCGCCGGGCGTGGCGAGCGCGCGATCGAGCACTGCGCGCCGACCGACCTCCAGCATTTCCTCGTATGAGAGGTGCTCCTTCGTGAGTACCGGAACCACGCCCCAGACGAGCGCGAGCTGCCGGTACGTCCGGGGCGAAGGGGTGATCGCGACGATCGGCACCGGCGGGCGCAGCGAAGCGACCTGGCGCGCGGTGAATCCCGTTCGGGTGAAGGTGACGATCACGGGCGCCGCGAGGCGACGCACCGCTTCTACGGTTGCGCCGGCGATCGCCCGCTCGACTGAGCTGGCGCCGGGCACGCGCCGCGCAGCCGGCAGGTCGTAGCGCGGCCCCGCGTCCAGCACGTGCGATTGTTCGATCTCGGCCGCGATCCGCACCATGCTCTTCACCGCCTCCACCGGATATTCGCCGGCGGCGGACTCCGCCGAAAGCATCACGGCGTCGGCCCCCTCGAACACCGCGGTGGCGACGTCCGAAACTTCCGCGCGCGTCGGCACCGGGGCGGTGATCATGCTCTCCAGCATCTGCGTCGCCGTGATCACGGGACGACTCGCCTGGTTGGCGAGCTGGATGATTCGCTTCTGGGCGAGCGGCACCTTCTCGAAGGGGAGCTCGACCCCGAGATCCCCGCGCGCCACCATCGCGGAGGCGGAGACCTCCAGGATCTCATCCAGGTTGTCCAGAGCGACCCCCTTCTCGAGCTTGACCACCACGAGCGGCCCACCAGCCGGTATCCGGCTCTGCAGATCCACCACGTCGGCCGCTTCGCGCACGAAGGACAGCGCGACGTAATCCACGTCGTGCGCGAGCGCGAACTCCAGGTCGACCAGGTCCTTCTCCGTCAACGAAGGAGTGCTGAAGTTCACACCCGGCAGGTTGATCCCTTTGTGGGAGCTGAGCGGGCCGCCGTTGATCACGCGCATCGTAACCCGCGGGGGCATTACCTCTACCACCACGAGCTCCAGCAGCCCGTCCGCCAGCAGCACCGAGTCGCCGGGGGCGAGCTCCGAGGCGAGCTCCGGATAGGTCGTCGGCAGCTCCGACCCGCGGTTCTCGCCCTCGGGAGCGAACACGATCACATCGTCGAACGAGAGCTCCAGCGGCTCCGGGAGCTCGCCCACCCGGATCTTCGGGCCCTGCAGATCCGCGAGCACCGCCACCGGCCGTCCGAGCCGATCCGAGGCCCCGCGGACGCTGCGAATCGTGGCTGCGTGCTGCTCCAGCGTGCCGTGGCTGAAGTTCACCCGCGCCACGTCCATCCCCGCCTCGATCAGCGACTCGATCACGGCCGGCTCCCAGGATGCCGGTCCCAGCGTGCACACGATCTTCGTCCGACGTGTCATGGCGATGGTTCGGCTCTTTACGGGGGCGCACGATCGCGGTCGCCGGCTCCGCGCCGGACCTCGCTCAGCTCAGGCAAGGTTAGGGCCCCGCGCTTGTCGGATCGCCCGGCTCCGCCGTATCTTGGCCGCGCTGTAAACCGTGCTCCACTCAAATAGGTGTCATGATTCGCAGAATTGCCATCAATACAGGCGGTGGGGACGCGCCCGGTCTCAACGCCGTGATCCGCGCGGCGACGGTCGCCGCCGTACGCAACGGCTGGGAGGTGCTCGGGATCCGCCGCGGGTATACCGGGCTGCTGGAGGGCGAAGTGGATGGGGAGCCGGGCGTCTTCAACCTCACGGAGCACGGCGTCCGCGGGATCACTCACCTGGGCGGCACAATTCTGGGCACGACGACCCGAGGGAACCCCTTCGGTATGCAGCCCCGTCAGCCCGACGGAAGCTGGGGCGGGCGCGATCTGTCCGACGAGCTGATTAGTCGGCTGCGTGCCCTAGACGTCGACGCACTCCTCGCGATCGGCGGGGACGGCTCACTCAAGGTCGCCCATATCCTCCATCAGAAGGGGATGCCGGTCATCGGCGTTCCCAAGACCATCGACAACGACCTTCGGGCGACGGACCTGACCTTCGGCTTCCGGACCGCCGTCGAGGTCGCGACGGATGCCATCGGCCGACTGCATTCGACGGCCGAAGCGCACCAGCGTGTCATGGTGGTCGAGGTGATGGGCCGCCACACCGGCTGGATCGCGCTCGAGTCCGGCCTCGCTGGCGGCGCAGACGTCATCCTCATCCCGGAGATCCCCTACTCCCTCGAGGGAGTGGCGGACAAGATCCGCGAGCGCGAGGAGGCCGGCCGGCGCTTCAGCATCGTCGTCGTCGCCGAGGGCGCTCGCCCGCGCGATGGAGAGCCGAGCTATGCTGATCGGAGCGGGCGCTACGGCGGCATCGCCGAGCGGCTCGCGAACCAGATCGAGGACCTCACCGGCAAGGAGACACGTACGCTGGTGCTCGGCCACATCCAGCGCGGCGGCTCGCCCATCTCCTCGGATCGAGTCCTCGCGCTGCAGTTCGGTACCGCCGCCGTGCGCTTCATCGATCAGATGATCTTCGGAACCATGGTCGCCCTCCAGGGGCAGACGATCAGGGCGGTACCTCTCGTGGAGGCGGTCAGCGCGGTCAAGCGCGTTCCCATGGACGGTGAGTCCATCTGCGCCGCTCGCTCGCTCGGCATCTGCCTCGGCGACTGATCCCGTCACAACGGCCGAATAGACACGCTCGCACACCCTCGACCTCCCGTCTTCCTGCCAAACGGGATGGCCCACTCCCTGCATAGCGACACGACCGCCCGAACAGTGTTTCGGGCACTCCGCGCATCGCGAGGAGAACCTTTTCGATTACAAAGCGAATGAGCACGCAGCAGCAGTTGCAGGCAGTCGCCGCCGTCGAGCGGCCCAAGCGGAAACTCCGGCCCGACGTGGCCGCACGATTCACCGCCAAGGCGGTAAAGTCCGAAATCGCCGAGCTCTATGCCAAGCCCCTGGCCGACCTCACCCCTGACGAGCTTCGCAAGATGAAGTCGGCGTTCCTCCTCGGCCTCTAAGCCGGTCACGAAGGCTGCTCTTCATCTGAATTACGGGGGCTGCCGCGGCTTCGCGCCGCTTCTCCGAGTTCTGTTCCGGCCTCGCTGAGCGCATGGCCGACCGATTGACCTCGCCGCCCGACGAACGCGCTCTGGCCCATCCGGCTCTGCCGGATGGGCCTTCTGCTACCCACCATTCGCGGGCCTTGACTTCGACCGCCTTCGCGGTAGTTTTGTGCCCTGTGGGGAAAAGTGGTGGAGAGTGGGACGCGGCGGCACCCCCGTCACTGCGGTGGATGAGCGGACTCCTCGGAAGCTTCCGGCACCAAATCGACGACAAAGGACGAGTCAGCCTCCCCGCCAGCTTCCGACGTGACGCGGCGGATCGGCCGTTGGTGCTCGTTCAGGTACATCCGAACGCGCTTACCCTCTATCCGCAGGAAACGTGGGGAGAGGTGGAGGGGCGGCTACGCGAGTTGTTGCGGCTCCAGCCCACCTCCCGCGGGTTCGTCCTGTCCATCACGGCGAACGCGGTCGAGGTCGCCCTCGACAAGCAGGGCCGCATCCTGATTCCGCACCGGCTCCTGCAGGCGGTAGGCATCGCCGACGCGGCGCTGCTGGTGGGCGTGATCGATCGCGTGGAGATCTGGAACCCGGAGCGCTTCGACGCGGTGGTCGCCCAGCGCGATGCCGACTTCGACCGCTTCAACAGCCAGGTCTTCGGCTGACCGGATGATGGAACACGACTCCGCCTATCACGCGCCGGTGATGATCGGAGAGGTCCTGGATCTGCTCGACCCCAGGCCCGAAGGCCTCTACCTGGACGGGACGCTCGGCGGCGGCGGACATGCGGAGGCGCTCCTGCAGCGCGAGCCGCGTGCGCGGCTCATCGCGGTGGATCGCGACCCCGACGCTCTGCGGGAGGCGGGAGAACGACTGGCCGTCTTCGGCGATCGAGTGCGGCTCGTCCGCGCGAACTATTCGGACGCGACCGCCGCCGCGGGCATCGGTCCCGAAATGCTCGACGGAGCTCTGCTGGACCTCGGGATCAGCTCTCACCAGGTGGATGAAGTGGCGCGGGGGTTCACCTTCCGCGCGGGCGCTCCTCTGGACATGCGCATGGGCCAGGACTCCGTGGCGGAAGCGACCGCCGCGGAGCTGTTGAACACGCTGGGAGAAGAGGAGCTCGCCACCATCTTCTACCGCTTCGGCGAGGAGCGCCGGTCCCGACGGCTCGCGCGGCTGATCGTCGAGCGGCGCGCCGAGACGCCGTTGAAGACGAGTGACGATCTCGTCGCCCTGATCGAAGCGGCGCTGACCCGCCCGACGGCGCAAGACCGAGCCAGGATCTTCCAGGCGCTTCGCATCGCGGTCAACCGGGAGATCGAAGGAATCGAAGCGGCGCTCCCGCGCCTGCGGGAAGCGCTCCGGTCCGGCGGCGTCCTCGTCGTACTCTCTTACCACTCGCTAGAAGACCGCGTCGTGAAGGACTCTTTCCGGAGCTGGAGCCAGAGCTGCGTGTGCCCGCCGGGGTTCCCGGTGTGTAGCTGCCGGGGGGAGCCTCTCGGTGAGACGCTCACGCGCAAGCCTCTCTATCCGAGCGATGCTGAAGTGGCGCGCAACCCCAGGGCACGCAGCGCCCGCCTCCGTGCCTGGAGGCGGGCTTGAGCGCGAGGAGGCGTAGCGGTCGCGGGCGCCCCGGCTGGGTGGGCGCGCTCGGCTGGCTCGTGCTCCTGTTGGTGGCCCTCTCGCTGGTGACCTGGCGACAGACGCGGGGCCTCGCGCTGGAGCGGGAGGTCCGGGAGCTGGAGACCGCGCGCGCCATGCGGGAGGCGGAACGAGTCGAGCTGACGCGCCGAATCGAGCGACTTCGCAGCCGCTCGCGGATCGTGCAGGTGGCTCGCGACCGTCTCGGAATGCACCTCCCGCAGGATAGCGAGATCGTCTTCCTCCCGGTGGGCGCCGTCGCGCCGGCCGACAGCACGCGCGTGATCCGGGGAGCCGAGCCGACAAGCCCGATTCAGCGGCGGTGCGAGAGCGTCAGCTCCGAATCCGGCGGGTGCTCCTCCTGGGTGGCTTCGCGCTCGCGGGGCTCGCGGTTCTGGGCCGCGCCTTCCAGCTGCAGGCGCTGGAGGGCGACCGCTGGGCGGAGCGCGCGGCTGAGCAGCAGCGCGAGCGCGATCCGCTGCCGGCCCGCAGGGGCACGATCTACGACCGGGACAGCGTGCCCCTGGCGCTGAGCCATGAGAGCTTCCGCGTCTCCGTCGCGCCCCGCGAGCTGCGCGACCGCAAGGCCACCGCGTCTCGCCTTCGGGAGGCGCTCGGCCTGTCCCGTTCTCAGGCGGACCGCGCCACCAGCACGCGCCGCGGGTGGGTCGTGCTCGCGGGGCGCTACACGGTCCAGCAGCGCGAGCAGCTGGGCGAGCAGCGCGGCGTCTACTTCGAGCGGGAGCTGGAACGGTTCTACCCGCAGGGTCAGGTCGCCCGAGAGATCATCGGCGTGGTCAGCCGCGACGGGCGCGCGCTCGGTGGAATCGAGCAGCAGTTCGATGCGAGCCTCCGCGGCCAGCCGGGTTATTCCATCCTCCGGAGGGACGCCAGGGGCCGCGCAAAGCGCGCCATCTCCCTCCCCGTCGTGCCGCCACGCGACGGCGCTGACGTCTACCTCACCATCGACCTCGACCTGCAGGAGATCGCCGACGCCGCACTGCGCAGCGCCGTGCGTACCACCGGCGCTTCCGGCGGCGACCTCGTGCTCCTCGACCCGCGCACCGGCGAGGTGCTCGCGGCTGTCTCCCGCCGCTCGGGCGGCGAGGGTCTCGCCGCGATCACCGAGCCGTACGAGCCGGGGTCCACGCTGAAGCCCTTCCTCGCCGCGTCGCTGCTGGCCCGTGGCCGCGTCACCCCGCGCGATTCCGTGTTCGGTGAGAACGGGCGCTGGCAGACGGCGGAGCGCACCATCACCGATTCTCACGCGGCTGGCTGGATGTCGCTCGCCGACGTGATTCGCGAGTCCAGCAACATCGGCATCGTGAAGTTCACCTCTCGCCTGCGCCCGGGCGAAGAATACGAGTACCTGCGGGACTTCGGCTTCGGGACCCCGACGGGCGTGGAGTTCCCGGCGGAAGCGAACGGCAGGCTGCGCCGGCCCGCGGACTGGTCGCGGCTCAGCTCGGGGAGCCTCGCGATGGGCTACGAGCTGTCGGTCACCCCACTGCAGATCGCCGCCGCCTACGGGGCGCTTGCCAACGGGGGCGTGCTGATGCAGCCGCACCTGCTGCGCGAGGTCCGCAATGAAGGCCGCGTGCTGCAGTCCGTCGAGCCGCGGGCGCTGCGCCGTGTGGTCCCCCAGGAGACCGCCGACCGCATCACCGAGATGCTGGTCTCCGTGGTCGAGGACGGCACCGCCACCCACGCGTCGCTGCAGACGTTCCGCGTGGCGGGGAAGACCGGTACCGCGCGACGGACCGGGGCTGGCGGGCGCTACGAGGCGGGGAGCTATACGTCCAGCTTCGCCGGCTACTTCCCGGCAGACGATCCGCAGCTCGTCATCTTCGTGAAGATCGACCAGCCGCGGGGCGAGTACTACGGCGGGCTCACCGCGGCTCCCGTCACCCGCGAGACGCTGCAGGGCATTCTGGCGGCTCATACTTCAGCCCTGGATGGGCGCAGCCTGCTCGCGACGCGGCTTCCCGCGCAGCTTCCCGGCTCACCGCGTAAAGCCGCCGCCGCCACGCCGCGGAGCGATCCCGAGGGGACTTACGTCTTCCTGATGGATGACTCCGCCCCTGCCGTTCGCGCCGCGGCACGCCGGCGCTCCGTGGCGGTGCCCGAGCTCGCCGGCCTTTCGATACGGGACGCGACGCGACGCGTGCACGCCGCCGGGCTGCGCGTGCGGCTCCAGGGCGGCGGAAGCGTGCAGCGGAGCGATCCGGTCGCTGGCGTGCAGCGCGTCGAAGGCGACACCGTGCTGCTGGTGGGCAGCGGTCGGTGAGCAAACCACTCGGTGTCGTCGCCGGCCGCCTCGAGCGCCAGGGGCTCCTCGCCGAGAGCGCGGCATCGTCGGCGCTCGCGAACACCATGGTCTCCGAGATGACTGCGGATTCCAGGGTGGTGAAGGAAGGCACACTCTTCTGCGCGGTGCGCGGCACCAGCGGGGACGGACACGCCTTTCTCGCGGAAGTGGAGCGTGCGGGGGCGGTGGCCGCGCTGGTGATCGAGATCGATCCCGCCGTGCACATCCCACAGCTCCGAGTCCGGGATGATCGGCTGGCTGCCGCCTATGCGGCGGCCGAGCTGTTCGGCGACCCCTGGAACCAGCTGACCCTGGTCGGCCTCACCGGCACCAACGGCAAGACCACCAGCGCCGCCATTCTACGGCACCTGCTCGGTACCGCCGGCCCGTCGGCGTCCATCGGTACTCTGGGGGCGGTCGGCCCCGACGGCGAGGTGGTCCCCGGCACCGGGGGGCTTACCACGCCTGGGCCGATCGAGCTCGCGCGGGGGCTGGAGCGGTTCCGTAGCGAAGGGGTCCAGTCGGTGGCGATGGAGGTCTCCTCCCACGCGCTGCACCAGGGCCGCGCCGCGGCCGCACGCTTCGACGCCGCGCTGTTCACGAATCTGAGCCGTGACCACCTCGACTATCACGGCACGCTCGAGGATTACCGGGCGGCGAAGCTCCGCCTGGTGGACCTTCTGAAGCCGGGCGGGGCGGCGGTGCTGAACGCCGACGATCCCGCCTGGCAGGGCGTAAGCTCCGCGACCGCGCGCATCGTGCGCTTCGGGATCGAGGCCCGCGCCGACGTTCGAGCCGAGGACCTTCGCCTGGCGAGTGGCGGGACGCGGTGGACGCTGCGCACGCCGGATGGCGCGGCGGAGGTCGAGCTCCCGCTGTACGGGAGCTACAACGTGGCGAACGCACTGGGTGCCGCCGCCGTGCTCTGGAGCCTCGACTGGAAGCCGGACAGGATCGCCGCCGGCTTCGCTACGCTGCCGCAGGTGCCTGGCCGCCTGGAGCGAGTACCGACCCCGCCCGGTGCGCCGACGGTGTTGATCGACTTCGCTCATACGCCCGACGCACTGGAGCGCGCCATCGCGGCGGTGCGGCCGCTCGTCGCCGGCCGGCTCGTGGTCGTTTTCGGCGCCGGCGGAGACCGGGATCGCGGGAAGCGGCCCGAGATGGGGAGAGTCGCCGCGGCCGGCGCGGACCTGTCCGTGGTGACCTCCGACAACCCGCGTACGGAGGACCCCGCCGTCATAGCCGACGAGATCGAAAGCGGCATGGGGAATGCACGCCGCGAGCGCGTGCTCGACCGGCGTGCGGCGATACGACATGCGATCGAGAGCTCGACCTCGCAGGACGTCGTGCTTCTCGCCGGCAAGGGTCACGAGACGTACCAGATCTGGGGCACGGAGAAGCGCAGCTTCGACGAGCGCGACGTGGTGCGTGAAATCTTTGCAGCGCCGGGGGCTAGCAAGTGAACAGTTTTCGTTGGAGCGACGAGGCGGTCCGGCTCGCCCTGGGAGTGCGGAGCGACGAGGACGACCGCGAGTTCGCCCGCGTCTCCACCGATACGCGCGCCATCGGCGAGGGTGACCTCTTCGTCGCGCTGGAGGGGGAGCGCTTCGACGGGCACGACTTCCTGGAACAGGCGGCGCGCTCGGGTGCTACCGGAGCGGTCGTCCGACACGTACCCGAAGGCGCGCCGCCCGAGCTGCGCTACTTCCAGGTGCCGGACACGCTCGTTGCTCTCGGGGCGCTGGCGAGCTACCGTCGCGACCGCCTGCTGGCGCGCGTCGTTGGCGTGGTCGGCAGCAACGGAAAGACGACGACCAAGGACCTGATCCGTGCCGCGCTCTCCAGCCGCTTCCGCGTGCACGCCACACAGGGCAATCTCTATAACCGCATCGGGGTTCCTCTCCCCCTCCTGTCGACGCCGGAGGACACGGAGAGCGCGGTCGTGGAGATGGGCACCAACGAGCCCGGCGAGATCGCCACGCTGGCCGCGATCGTCCGACCCGAGGCGGTGGTGATCACGTCGATCGGCGAAGAGCACCTGGAGAAGCTGCTCTCCGTGGAGGGCGTGCTCGAAGAGGAGATCAGCGTGCTTTCCGGTTTGAAGCCGGGCGGGGTCGCGCTGGTGGCGGAGGAGCCGCCAGAGCTCCCCGCCCGCGCCGCAGCCGCCCTCGGGGCGGAGCGGGTACGCGTGGCCGGGCACACCGCAGCCGCCGACCTCAGCGTGAAGGGTGGCGAGGATGGGATCCGCGTCGATCCGGACGGTACCACGCGCTGGATGTGGGAAGGGATGGAGGTACACCTCCCTATCCCTGGCCGGGTAAACGTGCGCAACGCGCTGCTCGCCCTCGGGCTGGCGCAGGAGTGGGGGGTGCCCACGGCCGACGCGGTCGCCGGATTGGCATCCGTCGCGCGCGCCAAGCTGCGCGGAGAGTGGCATCGGTTCGGGGGCGTTCGGGTCCTGGCGGACTGCTACAACTCGAACCCGCCCAGCGTCGCCGCCGCCCTCGATCTGCTCGCAACGCTTCCCGCCGACGGCCCGAAGGTCGCCGTGCTGGGAACCATGCGGGAATTGGGCGACGCGACCGCGGAAATGCATGCACGCGCCGCCGCGCAGCTTGCTGACCGGCTGGGGCAGGGCGTGGACCTGATCGTCGCGACCGGCAGCTTCGTCGATGCGTTCGCGCCCCTGCGGGAGCGGCTCGGCGACCGTCTCGTGACCCAATCCGATCCCGTCGCGGCGTACGACGCCGTCGCCGGCCGGCTGAACGGTAGCGAGATGGTCCTGCTCAAAGCTTCGCGCGGCGAGGCTCTGGAGCGCTGGCTTCCGCTGCTGAAGCGAGACTTCGCGGCCGATGACCAGAATGATGAATGACGAATGGTGAATTTCGAACGATGACTTAATTCGTCATTCATCATTCATCATTCATCATTCACAATCGTCGTATTCATGCTCTACCACTTCCTGGTGCCGCTCGCGGAGTACCACGCCGTCTTCAACCTTTTCCGCTACCAGACGTTTCGGGCAGCGGGGGCGGTAGTGACGGCGTTCCTGGTGGCCTTCTATCTCGGGCCGCCGATCATTCGCCGGCTGCGCTTGCTGAAGGTGGGGCAGGTGGTCCGTACGGAGGGGCCGCAGAGTCACCTGGGCAAGCGCGGCACGCCGACCATGGGTGGTGTGCTGATCGTCCTCGCGACGGTGATCCCGACGCTGCTCTGGGCGGAGCTCACCAACGGCTTCATCATCACGGCGGTCGTGGTGCTGGTCTGGCTCGGCGCGCTCGGCTTCATGGACGACTACCTGAAGGTCGTGCGGCAGAAGACCGAGGGTCTGGTGGGGAGGTACAAGATCGTGGGCCAGGTCTCCGTGGGCCTGATTCTGGGGATCGTCCTCGTCCTGATCCCCTTCAGCGACGTGCCCGCGACCTGGACGCAGATCCCGTTCTTCAAGACCTGGCATGTCAGCTTCCACTGGGCGGCGTACATCCTATTCGTGATCATCGTCATCACGGGTAGCTCGAACGCCGTGAACCTGACGGACGGGCTCGACGGGCTGGCCGCGGGTCTTTCGGCGATCGCCGCGCTGAGCTTTGGAGCGTTTGCGTACATCATGGGGAACAGCGTCACGTCCGACTACCTGAACCTCTTCTACCTGCCGGGCGCGGGCGAGCTGGCGATCTTCTGCATCGCCCTCGCCGGGGGATGCATGGGGTTCCTCTGGTACAACGCGCATCCCGCGGAAGTGTTCATGGGCGACACCGGGTCGCTGGCAATCGGTGGGGTGTTCGGAGCGGTCGCGGTACTGCTGAAAGTGGAGTTCCTGCTGGCGATCATCGGCGGAGTGTTCGTGCTGGAGGCGGTGTCGGTCGTGTCGCAGACGCTCTACTTCAAGTGGACCAAGCGGCGCACCGGCAGCGGCCGTCGCATCTTCCGGATGGCGCCGCTGCACCACCACTTCGAGCTCGGCGGGTGGCCGGAGACGACGGTGATCATCCGGTTCTGGATCCTGGGGGTCATTTTCAGCTTCGTGGCCTTCGCGACGCTGAAGATTCGATGAGTCCAAGCCTCGCCGGCGAACGTGTCGGCGTGCTCGGCCTGGCCCGCAGCGGGCTGGCCGCCGCGCGGCTCGCCCTCGCACGCGGCGCTGCCGTCTACGCCAGCGATTCGCGCGACACACCGGTGACGCGTGCAGCCGCGGATGAGCTCCGTGCCCTCGGCGGGGATGCCCAGGTCGGCGGATACGACGTCGGTAAGCTGGCCGCGTGCGACCGGATCGTCCTCAGCCCGGGCATACCGCCGTCCGCGGACATCCTCCGCGAGCCGGCGCTCGCGAGCTCGGCGATCGTTCCGGAGATCGAGTTCGCGGTCCAGCAGCTCGACGCCGAGGTGGTCGCGGTCACCGGCACGAACGGCAAGACGACGACGACTTCGCTGATCGCGCATCTGCTCTGCGCCGCCGGACGTGACGCCACCGTCGGCGGAAACATCGGCACCGCGCTCTCAGCCGTGGTTCTCCGCGACCCACAGCCGGAGATCGTGGCCGTGGAAGTGAGCTCGTTCCAGCTGAGCCGGACCCGCGACTTCGCCCCGACCGTCGGAGTGCTCACCAACCTGGCACCCGACCACCTCGACTGGTACGCGACGGTGGACGAGTACTACGCGGACAAGGCGAAGCTCTTCCAGAACGGAACGGAGTCGAACCGCTGGGTGCTCAACGGCGAGGACGACGCGGCACGGGCGCTCCCGGGTGATTCGCCTGGCGGCCGCTACTACTTCCGCGTGGCGAGCACGCCTCCCGCGGATGAGCTCGGCGGCTATCTCGCGGAGGATGGATGGCTGGTGCTGCGGCTCGGTGAAAGCGCGTCCGAGGAGCGGCTCCTGCCGTCGCGGGAGCTTAGGATTCTCGGCCCGCACAACGTCGCCAACTCTCTCGCCGCCGCCATCGCGGCGAGGCTGTGCGGCGCGGAACCGGAGGCGATCGCGAAGGGGCTGCGCACCTTCAACGCCCTTGCCCACCGGATGGAGCCGGTAATCGAGCGCAACGGCGTGCTCTGGATCAACGACTCCAAAGCGACGAACATCGCCTCGACACGGGTCGCCCTCCGCAGCCTCGATCGGCCGACGATCCTCCTGCTGGGCGGAAGGCACAAGGGGGAGCCGTACACCGGTCTTCTCCCGGAGCTGCGGGGGCGGGTCCGCTGCGTGGTCAGCTACGGCGAAGCGGCCGATCTCATCGACCAGGATCTCGCCGCGCACGCCGAGGTGCAGCGCGTCGACGGCCCGTTCGACGAGGTGGTGCGGCGGGCGGCGGCCCTGGCCACTTCCGGTGACGCCGTGCTGCTCTCCCCGGCGTGTTCGAGCTTCGACATGTTCTCCAACTTCGAGGAACGCGGTGAGCGATTTCGTCAGCTGGCGCAGGCAGAGGATTTGACATGAGCGTCGACACGCTTTCCGCCGGACCCGCGGGAATCACCGCCGGGGATTCCCGCACGTTCGCCCTTTCGCACTCCCGGGTCGCCGAAGGCTGGGAGCGCGGCGCGCTCGTGCTCGTCGTCCTGCTGATGGCCTCGCTCGGAATGGTGGAGGTATACAGCTCGAGCACGTTCATGGCGCAGTCCGAAGGGTTGCCCGCGCACTTCTACGCCCTGCGCCAGCTCCTCGGGATGCTCCCCGGTGCGGTGCTCTGCGTGTTCCTCTCACGCCTCGACTACCGCAAGCTCGACGCGGTCGCCTGGCCCCTCCTGGCGCTGATCATCTTCCTCCTCTTCCTGGTGGTGCTTCCGGGTACGGAGTCGATCGCGCCGCGGATCAACGGCGCGCGCCGCTGGCTACGAGTCGGCATCGTGATCCAGCCGTCCGAGTTCGCCAAGCTCGCGCTGATCATCTGGACGGCCGCGCTGGCCGTGAAGAAGCAGGACCGGCTGCACTCCCTGCGTAAGGGGCTGCTCCCCTTCCTCCTCGTATGGGGCGCGGTCATCGTCCCGGTCATGCTGCAGCCGAATTTCTCCACCGTTCTGCTGCTGGCGTTGCTCGCTTCTCTGGTGCTTTTCGCGGGCGGCGCGCGGATCGGCCACTTCATCGTCCTGGGGCTGGTGGCGGGGCCGCTCGCCTGGCAGCAGGTCGCCGGCGCCAGCTACCGGATGCAGCGGGTGGTCGCCTTTCTCGACCCGACCGCGGACCCGGACCGCTTCTACCAGAGCTATCAGGCGCTGATCGCCGTCGGCTCCGGCGGCCTGACCGGCGTCGGCTTCGGCGGGAGCCAGCAGAAGTTCGGTTTCCTCCCGGAGCCGCATAACGACTTCCTCTTCGCCATGATCGCCGAGGAGTGGGGCTTCGCCGGCGTAGTATTCACCCTGGCGCTGTTCGCCGCGTTCGGCGCCGTGGGCTATCGGATCGCGAGGCGTGCGCCGGACCTGTTCGGGTACCTGCTGGCCGTCGGGATGACGAACCTGATCGTCGTGTCGGCGCTGCTGCATATGGGCGTGGCGCTCGCGCTGCTTCCCACTACCGGCGTGGTCCTCCCGTTCATGTCGTATGGCCGCAGCGGGCTTCTCGTCTGCTTTGCAGCCGTCGGCATCCTGCTCGCCGTAGCCCGCGGGCCGCAGAAGCGAGTGCGGTCATGACGAAGCGCGCGCCGCGGGTGCTCTTCGCGGGAGGAGGGACGGGGGGGCACCTTTACCCGGCCCTCGCTCTCGCCGCCGCGTTCCAGGAGCGCGATCCCGCCACCGAGGTCTTCTTCATCGGCGCCCGGCGCGGCATCGAGTCACGCGTGCTCCCCGAGCGCGGTGTTCCGCACGTGCTCCTTCCGCTCGAGCCGATTCGACGCTCCCGCCCGTGGGAGAACTGGCGCCTCGTCCCGGCCCTGGCACGAACCGGAATGGGCCTGCGCCGGGCGTTCAGCGCCTTCAAGCCGGACCTGGTGATCGGCACCGGCGGGTACGCGAGCGGGCCCGTCGTGGGTTGGGCGATCCTCACTGGGATCCCCACGGCGCTACAGGAGCAGAACTCGTATCCCGGCTTCACCACCCGGCTCCTCGCGGGCCGCGCGCGACAGATCCACCTGGCGTTTCCCGAGGCGCGCCAGTACCTGAAGCCCGGCAAGGCCACGCAGGTGTTCGAGCACGGCAACCCGATTCGCCCGCCGGACCCCTCCGCCGACCGCGCTCAGGCGCGGCGCAAATTCAAGCTCGGCGATGGGACCGTCGCCCTCGTCGTTGGCGGCAGCCAGGGCTCGCGTGCGCTGAACGAAGCGCTGCTCGCCGACTTTCGTGCGGTCGCCGCCAGCCGCCTCTCCGCGCCGCCGGCCGGCATGGAGATCCTCTGGGCGACCGGGCCCTCGCACTACGACGGCATCATCGGCCGGCTGGGCGAGCTCGGCCTCGGTGACTGGGTGCACGCGGTTCCCTACATCGAGGACATGCCGAGCGCTCTGGCGAGCGCCGACCTGGCCGTCTCCCGGGCCGGTGCGATGGCCAGCGCGGAGCTCTGCGCCTGGGGCATTCCCAGCATCCTGGTCCCGCTCCCTACAGCCGCCGCGAATCACCAGCATTTCAACGCGCTGGCGCTCTCGGAAGCGGGCGCCGCGGTGATGGTGCCCGAAGCGGAGCTCGGCAGCGGGCGTCTCTGGAGCGAGCTGACTGCCCTGGTCGGCGACCGCACCCGGCGCGAGCTCGTGGCCTCGCGCGCGCTCGAGCGGGGACACCCGCATGCGGCCGCCGAAATCGTCGCTTCGCTCGCGGAGCTACTGTGAGTCCGCGCGATGCTGAATCGCCCTTTCCTCCAGTGGCGACCGACGCTATATTAGCGGCCTTCGACATGCTCGAGCTCGCCCGCCAAAAGCCGGTCCACTTCATGGGCATCGGCGGCGCCGGAATGTCTCCCCTGGCGGACTTCGTCAAACGATCGGGTGGGATGGTGACCGGCTGCGATTCTCGCCTGGGCGCATCCACTCACGCGCTGCGCGACGCCGGCATCACGGTGCATGAAGGGCACGACCCGGAGCACCTGGCCGGCTGCGCCGCTCTGGTCGTCACTTCCGCCGTTCCCGCTGATCATCCGGAGCTCCTCGCCGCCCGCGAAGCCGGCATCCCCGTGCTCAAACGGGCGCAGGCGCTGGGTGCGATCGTAAACCGGGGCACGGTGGTCGGGATCTCCGGGACCCACGGGAAGACCTCCACCACCGCGCTCACCACGGCGGCCCTCGCAGCCGGGGGGCTCGATCCGACCGGCCTGGTCGGCGGACATGTCTCCGCCTGGGGTGGGAACCTCCGCGCCGGCGGTGACCGACTCTTCGTCGTGGAAGCCGACGAGTACGACCGCTCGTTCCTGACTCTCCGCCCGTCCATCGCCGTCGTGACCACTCTGGAAGCGGACCACCTCGACATCTATGAGACCCTCGCGGGCGTGGAGGACGCTTTCCTCGCTTTTCTGGAGCGCGTGCCCGACGATGGCAGAATCATCGGCTGCGGCGACGACATGGGCGTGGCCCGCCTCCTGCCCCGGCTCGGAGCGGCTACCGAGAAGGTGCTCACGTACGGCCTGAACGCCGGGTCCATGCTGCGCGCCGAAGATTTCCGCGCCGACGGAACCGACACGAGCTTCAACGTCCGCGAGCGCGGGACCATGCTGGGCGCCGTGCACATGCGCGTACCGGGGCTTCACAACGTCCGCAACGCGCTCGCGGCCATCGCCGTCGCCCGCGAGCTTGGCGTTGCGTGGGATGTCGTCGCGGAGGGGATCGGCTCGTACAGCGGCGTCCAGAGGCGCTTCGAGCGGATCGGCGAGGCCGAGGGCGTGATCCTGGTGGACGATTACGCCCACCACCCCACCGAAATCGCTGCGACGCTGCAAGCCGCGCGGCAGGCTTTCCCGGAGCGCCGTCTGGTCGCCGTCTTCCAGCCGCACCTGTACTCACGAACGCGCGACTTCGCCGTCGACTTCGGCCGATCACTCGCCCTGGCCGACCTCGCTTTCGTGACGGATATCTACGCCGCACGCGAGAAGTCGATCCCGGGTGTGACCGGAGAGATGATCGTTGGCCACGCCCGTGACGCCGGTGCGGACGTTCGCTACCTGCCCGAGCGGGAGAACGTGGCCGCGGAAGTCTGCGCCGAGCTGCGCGCCGGCGACCTCTGCGTGACGCTCGGGGCCGGAGACCTGGACCAGGCCGCACGCGAGCTTCTCTCCGCGCTCTCGGGCGTTACGGTCGGAGGAAACCGTGAAGCGTAGGATGCGCATCGCCGTGCTCGTCGGTGCCGGCTGCCTCGCGGCGGCCTCGCCCTTATGGGGGCCCCGACTGCTTCGCGAGCTCCCCTGGTTCCGGGTTCGCCGCGTCGAGGTGTCGGGCACTCGTCTTCTGGCGCCGCACCAGGTCCTCGCCACGGCGCGTATTCCCGCTGGTGAGAACGTCTGGGACGACCTGGGTGAGCTGGCGTCCGCCCTGCGCGCTCACCCTGCCATCGCCACGGCGACCGTGTCGCGGGATCTTCCCGGGACGCTGCGCATCAGGGTCCAGGAAAAGCGCCCGATCGCGTACGTGGAGATGGGTGTGCTGGCACCCATCACCGCGCGCGGCGAGCTGCTTCCGGTCGATCCGGCCCGCACCCGGATGGACCTTCCGGTGATCCGCGGCACGTGGGCGAAGATGTCCCCGTCGGTGCGGCGCGGCCTGCTCGCCGAGACGGAGCGAATCGGACAGGCGGACCCCACCCTGCTCGCGCACGTTTCCGAGATCCGCGGGCAGGGTGACGAGCTGGCGGTGCTGGTCCTCTCGCACCCCCTCGCGGAGATTCTGCTCCCGGTAGGCGCGGACCTCACCCGGCTGGCGCAGCTGCGTGCCGTTCTCGTCGATCTGGAGCGCCGACTTCCGCCCGCAGATCCAAACGGCGGCGCATCGCCCGCCGCGAACGTCGACCTTCGGTTCCAGGAGCAGATCGTGGTTCGCCTTCCGACTTCCGGTTTGAGCTGATGGCTTCTCAGATCGTTACGGGGCTGGACATCGGCTCGACCAACACGGCGGTGGTGATCGCGGATGTGGGAGGAAGCTCTCTCGGCGACATGACCGTGAAGATTCTTGGCGTCGGGCAGGCGCGGACGAGCGGCGTGCGCCGCGAGGTGGTAACGGACATCGAAGCCACGACCGATTCGGTGCGCAAGGCGGTCAAGGAAGCCGAGCTGATGTCGGGCGTCACGGTCGACCGGCTCTATACGGGCATCGCTGGGGAGCACGTGCATGGCCGCGCATCCACCGGGGTGGTGGCGATCGGCGGCGCCGAGATCACCGCCCGCGACGTGGACCGGGTCCACGAGGTCGCCCGGGCCGTGGTCGTGCCCGCGGATCGCGAGGTGCTGCACGCCATCCCGCAGGAGTACCTGGTGGACGCGCAGGGCGGCATTCGCCACCCGGTCCGGATGGCGGGTACGCGGCTCGAGGCGGAGGTGTACATGCTGACCATGTCGGCCACCGCCGCGCAGAACATCCGTAAGTCGGTCGATCGCGCCGGGTACCAGATCGCGGAGCTGGTCTTCGAGCCCATCGCCTCGTCGCTCGCGGTGCTCTCCGACGACGACAAGGAAGTGGGAGTCGCGGTGGTCGAGCTTGGTGGCGGGACGACCGATCTGGCCATCTTCCACGACCGGAAGATCCGCCACCTGGCGTCGCTGCCGTGGGGCGGAAGCACCGTCACGAACGACATCGTGAAGGGGCTGTCGCTTCCGTACTCGGAAGCGGCCCGGGCGAAGGAGCGCTGGGGCGCCGCTCGGGAAGGGATGGTCGACCCGCGGGAGACGTTCGAGGTGCCGGGAGTGGCGGGCGCGCCGGCCAGACAGGTCGCTCGCGAGCTCCTGGCGCACATCATCGAGCAACGCATGGACGAGATCTTCGGTCTCGTCGCGGAGCAGATCGAGAAGAGCGGGTTCGCCGACCGGCTGGGTTCCGGTGTGGTCCTCACCGGGGGCGGTGCGTCGCTGGACGGGATCGCCAGTCTGGCCGAGTCGAGCTTTCGAGGCGCCGTACGCGTTGGCGTTCCGGGGGAGGGATTGAGTGGGCTTGTGGACGCGGTACGCCGACCCAAGTTTGCGACCGCGGTCGGGCTCGCGCTGTACGGCGCCCGTCGGGAAGTCTCGCATGGAAACACCGGAGGTTCCGCAGGCGGCACCTCCATCAACGGAGTTATCAAGTGGATGCGCGAGTGGCTGACGGACTTCTTTTAATCGGCGCTGGCGACCTGAGCTATTTCACCCGCGGTGACCTCCCGAGACGGACGGAGGAGGGAATGGAATGATGATCTTCGAGTACGAGGAGCCTGGCACCAGCCAGGCGCGAATGAAGGTGGTCGGCGTCGGGGGCGGCGGCGGGAACGCCGTGAACCGGATGATCGACGAGGACCTGGAGGGGGTCGAGTTCATCTCGGTGAACACGGACGCTCAGGCGCTGAAGTACAGCAAGACGGGGGTGAAGATCCAGATCGGGAAGAAGCTGACCCGGGGGTTGGGGGCGGGCGCGCGTCCGGAGGTGGGGCGCGCGGCGCTGGAGGAGCAGCAGGACGAGGTGGCGAAGATGCTGGAGGGGGCGGACCTGGTGT
Source organism: Gemmatimonadota bacterium (assembly GCA_019348265.1). Classification (GTDB taxonomy): domain Bacteria; phylum Gemmatimonadota; class Gemmatimonadetes; order Longimicrobiales; family Longimicrobiaceae; genus JAHWJV01. Next base: position 6,521 of record JAHWJV010000001.1, on the reverse strand, counting down.
TCGTGACCTGCGGCATGGGCGGCGGCACGGGTACGGGTGCGGCTCCCCTGATCGGGCAGATGGCGCGCGAGATGGGGGCGTTGACGATCGGGATCGTGACCAAGCCCTTCTTATTCGAGGGGAAGAAGCGGATGCGCCAGGCGGAAGCCGGGCTTCAGGAGCTGAAGCAGGCGGTCGATACCATGATCGTGGTCCCCAACGAGCGACTGCTCTCGGTGGTAGGCAAGGGGACCAGCTTCAAGGACGCGCTGAAGAAGGCGGACGAGGTTCTGCTGCACGCGACGCAGGGGATCAGCGACCTGATCCGGGTGACCGGAGAGGTGAACGTGGACTTCGCGGACGTGCGCACGATCATGAGCAACCGCGGGGCGGCGCTGATGGGCACCGGCTACGGGGCAGGGGAGAACCGGGCGGTGGAAGCGGCGCAGGAGGCGATCAGCAGCCCGCTGCTGGACAACATCTCCATTCAGGGGGCGGCCGGGGTGCTGATCAACATCACGGGCGGGATGGATCTGGCGATCGACGAGGTGACGACGATCAGCAGCATCATCCAGGAGGCGGCGGGCGACGACGCGGAGATCATCTTCGGCGCGGTGCACGACTCCTCCATGGAAGGCGCCGTCCGCGTCACCGTGATCGCGACGGGGTTCGACAAGGCGGACGCGATCTTCGAGCGCGTCGACAACGTCATCCGCCCGAACTTCTCCGCCAAGCGACCGGAGCCGCGCAGCGGCTCGAAGCCGGCGATTCCCGCGCCGAACCCGACACCGATTCTGCGCGAGGCCGACATCCGGCCCATCGAGCGGAAGCTGCCGAGCGACCTCGAGATCCCGACCTTCATCCGTCGCCAGATGGACTGACGGTCGGCTTTCGACCGACCTAGCAGGACCTTTCCGACCGCGTCGTCCCGAGCGCAGGCCTCAGCCTGCGCTCGCGATGACAATGCCCTTTCGCCCGGCCGTACGAACTACATCCGATACCTCGATGCGCACCACGCAGAGAATCCTGTCCCTTGGCGTGTTCGCCGCCTTTGGCGTCGCGATCGCCGGCAGCTTCGTCGAGCTGCAGGTCTCGCCTGATGCGGTACCGCTCCCGGCGCTTCTGCCCGCAGCGCACGCCAACCCGGCCGAGGTCGGCTTCCAGGACACCCTCCGCTCCGGGGAGACCATCTCGGAGCTGCTGTCCCGTGCGGAGCTCGCCTCCAGCGAGGCGGATGCGCTGCTCGCTGAGCTGAACGAGTTCCAGGACCCGCGCAGGCTGCGCCCCGGCTCGGTTATCTCGTACCGGAAGTCGTTCGAGACAGGGGACGTCCGGGGCATGGAGCTGCGCATCGACGCCGACCGCACGCTGAACATGCACCGCGCCGGCAGCGACTGGGCGGGCGCGATCGAGGAGGTCCCGGTGAAGACGGATAGCGCCGTGCTCACCGGCACCGTGCGCTCCTCGCTCTACGCCGCCCTGATCGCCGGGGACGGAGACGGTGTTCCCGCCTCTGAGCGCGAGGGCATCGCCGATCTCCTCGCCGACCGCATCTTCGCCTGGCAGGTCGATTTCTCGCGCGACCTGCGCCCCGGCGACGAGTTCCGCATCCTGTACGAGCGGACGGTTCGCCCTGACGGCACCGCTCGCGCCGGACGCGTCCTCGGGGTGCAGTTCAACCTCAACGGCCGCGACCACGAAGCGTATCTGTACCGCTCGGCGGACGGGAGTGAGGACTACTACGGCCGCGACGGCGAGTCGCTGCGCCGCGCCTTCCTCCGTGCGCCGCTGGAGTTCCGCAGGATCAGCTCGGCTTTCGCCAGGAGCCGGTTCCATCCGGTGCTCAAGAAGAACCGGCCGCACCTGGGCATCGACTATGCCGCTTCGGCGGGAACGCCCGTGCGCGCCGTCGGCGACGGCGTCGTCCGCCGCGCGAACTTCAGCGACAGCTACGGCAACGTGGTCGAGATCGGTCACAGCCGAGGCTACGCCAGCCGTTACGCGCACCTCCGCGCTTTCGCCAGCGGGATACGCCCGGGGACGCGAATCAGGCAGGGCGACCTGATCGGGTACGTCGGCTCGACCGGCATGTCCACGGCGCCGCACCTGCACTACGAGTTCCACGCGTCGGGGAAAGCGGTCGACCCGAACACGATCAAGTCGATCACCGGCGAGCCGGTTCCGAGCCGGTACCGCGGTGACTTCCGGGCCCGCATCGCGAGTCAGCTCCGCGCCCTCGACCGCGCCAGCAGCCCCGTCCTCCTCGCGGACGCCGGTTCCACCGGGAAGCGAGATGGTGAGTGAGATCACTCCCCGCGAGCTGACGCTCTTCCCGGCGATCGACCTGCGCCGCGGCCGCTGCGTCAGGCTCGAGCAGGGCGCCGCCGACCGTGAGACGCTGTACGCCACGGATCCCTTCCAGGTCCTCGAGGACTTCGCCTACCGCGGGGCCGAGTGGGTGCACATCGTCGACCTGGACGCGGCCTTCGGCGAGGGCTCCAACCGCGATCTGATCCGGCGCCTCGCCCAATCCACCTCGCTCAAGGTGCAGACCGGCGGTGGGCTCCGCTCCGACGAGGATCTCCAAGAAGTGCTGGACGGCCCGGTACGCCGGGCGGTGATCGGCACCGCCGCGGTGGAGGACCCACAGCTCGTCGCACGGGCGATCGAGCGCTGGGGCGCGGATCGCATCGCTGTCGGCCTCGATGCGCGGGGGCGCGTTCCGGCGGTACGCGGCTGGACCGAGGGCACCGCGACGGACCTGTTCGACCTCGCGAGCTCCCTGACCGCCGCGGGCGTGCGCACCCTCATCTACACCGACATCGATCGCGATGGGATGCTGGTCGGCCCCAACCTCGATACCGCCGCCGAGCTCGCCGAACGGAGCGGCGCCGAGATCGTGGTGTCGGGAGGGGTCGGCAAGACCGAGGACCTGAGCCTGATCGCCGCCGCTGCCGAGCGCTCGGCGATCGTCGGGGTGATCGTCGGAAAGGCGATCTACGAGGGCCGGGTCGACCTCGCGGAGGGACTGCAGCGCCTCAGGCGGTGAAACGGCCGAACCGCCAGCATGCACGGGTGTATCCGCCCGCGGGAGAGATCCCGCGGGCTTTTTTTGTCTCCGCGGGCCCGTGGGGTTGTGCCGCGTCTCGACACGCGGCACTTTCGCTCTCTCGCATTTCTGCCCTTTTGCGCGCTCTCGTACATGGCACGGCTGTTCAGGCGTAAGGAAGAAAACCAGAAGTCACTCTGGGAGCGCATCAAGGACGTGGCCCTCGCCGACGTCACGGTGATCGCGAAAGGAGGGGTCGACGAGGGGTCGCTCGAGAGGATCGAGGAACTCCTCCTCTCGGCCGATTTCGGCGTCAGCGCTACGCTACGCCTGGTCGCGGCCGTGGAGACGCTCGCCGAGCGCGGCATCGCGCGCTCGCAGCGCGACTTCCTCGACGTGGTGCGTGAAGAGATCGTCAAGATCCTCTCTGCCGGACGCTCCGACACCGCGCTGCGCTTCAACTTCGAGGGTGGGCCGACCGTCATCCTGGTCGCCGGCGTCAACGGCGTAGGCAAGACCACCAGCATCGGTAAGCTTGCGCACCGGTTCACGCGCCAGGGGAGAAAGGTCGTCATCGCAGCGGGTGATACCTTCCGCGCCGGGGCGATCGAGCAGCTTCGCCGCTGGGCAGAGCGGGTCCGTTGTGAGTTCGTGGGGAGCGAGCCCGGCCGCGACCCTGCGGCCGTCGCGTTCGACGCGCTGGATACGGCCGAGCGCGTCGGCGCGGACATCCTCATCATCGACACCGCCGGACGTCTGCACACGCAGCTCGGGCTCATGCAGGAGCTGGAGAAGGTCCACCGCGTCGTTGCCAAGAGGCTGCCCGGAGCCCCGCATGAGCGACTCCTCGTGCTGGACGCCACCGTTGGCCAGAACGCCATGGCCCAGGTGCGTGCGTTCGGGCAGACGGTCGACCTCACCGGTCTGGTGCTCACCAAGATGGACAGCACCGCCAAAGGCGGAATCGTCGTTGCGCTCAAGGAGGAATTCGATCTTCCCGTTAAGTTCATCGGTGTCGGCGAAGGGATCGACGATCTGCTCCCGTTCGAGGTGGATGCTTTCACGGAGGAGGTGCTGACGGGTTGAGGAGCACTGTCGACCAGAGTACAAAGCCGCCCGTTTTCCCCGGCGTTTCTGCTCGGTACAGCTTTCGTACTATGGGATATTCTGATCTCGACCGCCCGGCTCAGTTCCTGAAAGGCGTGGGTCCCAAGCGCGCGGACCTACTGGCGCGGCTTGGGCTTCTGACCGCGCGTGACGTTTTGTATCACGTGCCTCGCCGGTACGAGGACGCGTCCACCGTTCAGAAGATCGGGACTCTAGAGCCCGGTACCGAAGCCACTGTGGTGGGCCGGATCGTGTCGAAGGGAGTGCTCCCCACCCGGAAAGGTCTGCGCATCTTTCAGGCGGTCGTCCGGGATAGCAGCGGCTTGATCGAGTGTTCCTGGCCCGGGCAGCCGTTTCTCGATCGGGTTCTCCGCAAGGGCGACCTCCTCCTCCTGTCGGGGCCGGTCCGCTTCTTCCACGGGCGCCAGCTTCAGCCGCGCGAGTACGAGATCCTCGCGCGCGAGGGTGAGGACATCTCCACCGAAGGGGGGGCGGTCTTCCCGATCTACCCGGCGACGGAGGGGCTCTCCCAGCGGCAGGTCCGGAAGCTAATCGCCGACAACCTGGACGACCTCCTCCCGCCGGCGGCCGAGGAAGAGGTGCTCGACCCGGCGATGCGCGCTGAAGCGCGCGTCCCGCCGCTCCAGGACGCCCTGCGCGATCTGCATCGGCCGCACACCTTGGTGGAAGCCGAGGCCGGGCGGAGGCGGCTGGCACTGGAGGAGCTCTTCTTCCTCCAGCTGCTCCACGCGATCGTTCACCACCAGCAGACGACGCAGCGTCCGGGGATCGTGTTCGGGAGAACCGACGCGCTGGTCCGACCCTTCTATCAGTCGCTCCCCTTCGCGCTGACCGAGGCGCAGCGCCGCGTGCTCGGCGAGATCGGGAACGACATGGGATCGCCCCGCCGGATGAACCGGCTCCTGCAGGGGGACGTGGGGGCGGGGAAGACGGTGGTCGCGCTGTTCGCTATGCTTCGCGCGGTGGAGAACGGGTATCAGGCGGCATTGATGGCGCCGACGGAGATTCTCGCGGAGCAGCACCTGCGGACGCTGCGGAAGCTGGTGGGGGAGCTGCCCGTTGAGGTGCAGCTTCTCACGGGGCGGATGAGTGCGGCGGAGCGGCGGGCGGCGCTAGCCAGGATCGAGGACGGCACGGCACAGCTGCTCGTGGGCACGCACGCGTTGATACAGGAGCGGGTGCGGTTCCACCGCCTCGGTCTCGCGGTGGTGGACGAGCAGCACCGCTTCGGCGTTCGGCAGCGCCTCGCGCTCGCCGACATGGGCGAGACCCCCGACGTGCTCGTGATGTCCGCGACCCCCATCCCTCGCTCTCTTGCGCTCACCCTCTACGGCGATCTCGACCTCTCGCTGCTGGACGAGCGCCCCCCGGGGCGGCAACCCGTCCGAACGGCTCTCCGTTATGAGAAGGCGCGTTCAACCGTGCTCGACTTCATCAGGGAGCAGGTTGCGGAAGGACGTCAGGCGTACGTCGTTTACCCCCTGGTCGACGAGTCCGAGACCCTTTCGCTCAAGTCCGCCACGGAAGAATACCAGCGGCTGAGCGAGGAGGTATTCCCCGAGCTGAGGCTCGGAATCATCCACGGCCAGATGCCACCGGACCAGAAGGACCAGGTGATGCGCGGGTTCGCCGCGGGTGAAATCGACATCCTGGTGTCGACGACCGTAATCGAGGTGGGGATCGACGTCGCGAACGCGAGCGTGATGGTCATCGAGCACGCCGAGCGGTTCGGGCTTTCCCAGCTCCATCAGCTCCGCGGCAGGGTCGGGCGCGGCTCCGCGCAGAGCTTCTGCATCCTTCTCGTCAGCTCGCCCGAGGCCGCCGACCGGCTGCGCATCTTCTCCAGCACCGAAGACGGGTTCCGGATCGCCGAGGCCGACCTCCAGCTCCGCGGCCAGGGCGACCTGTTCGGCGAGCGCCAGTCCGGCCTCCCCGCCTTTCGTTTCGCCGACCTGGAAAAGGATGCCGGGCTCCTCAACGTCGCTCGCGTCGCAGCCCGTTCCCTCGTCGACCGCGACCCGCACCTGTCCACCTACCCCGAGCTGCGCCAAGCACTGGAGCGCCGCTACGGCGAGCGCGCGCGTCTGTTCCAGACGGGGTGAGTGCGACAGCTATCAGCTATCAGCTATCAGCTATCAGCTATCAGCTATCAGCTATCAGCTATCAGTTGCGGTGTTCGTGGATTACTTGATGGCGGGTTCAGAGACGGCACGGTCCCGATGCGGGCGCAGACAAGAGACCCCCGATCCTTTCGACAGGACCGGGGGACGGATAGCTGATAGTCGATAGCTGATAGCTTAAAGGCTCATTCCCTCGGTGCCGAAAGCGTCTTCCGGATTCGGTCCAACTCCTCTTCCTGCCGCTT
>JAHWJV010000019.1 GCA_019348265.1 Gemmatimonadota bacterium | reverse complement strand
GATCCTCACCGAGTTCCACGCCCACGAAGCGGCGCATCGACTCACTGTCGTAGAGCGCATCCTCGGCCGCCGGATCCGAAAGGTCGAACCAGTGCTGGAGGAAGTAGATCCGAAGCATCGTCTCCAGACCCATCGGCTGACGCCCGCGGCCCGGGTTCTTGTAGTGCGGCTCGACGAGCACGATCAGCCGCTGCCACGGAATCACCTGGTCCATCTCCCCGAGAAAGCGCTCCCGACGGGTCTGCTTCCTCTTCTGGGTCCAGGCCAGGCCGGCAAAGGTCGTCTGCTCGCGCATCGGTCGCATTCAGCTGTGAGGGGAGGTGCCGCAGAGCACAATCTACGGCGCTCCACCCCGAGTCGCGATGGACAGGTGACGTAAATTTGCAGAGCTTCCCTAGGGGGCGCGGTCAGCGCCCGCACCACAAATGGTGCGGTCGAAGTCGAACTCTCAGGCGACCGGTGGCAGGGCGAGGGACTCGACGCCGAGACCACCAACGGCAGCGTAACCCTTCACGTCCCGGAAAATTATTCCGCTGAACTCGTCGTCGGAACCCGGCTGGGTTCGATGCGGATGGATTTTCCCGTAAGCGATGGCTATTGGTCCGGAGCTCCACTGCGCACCACGCTTGGCTCCGGTGGGCCGCGGGTGCGGGTGACGACGGGGAACGGGGCAGTCACGGTCCGCCGATCTCGCGATTGAGGCCTTCCGCCCCAGCGGGAACGAATCGATGAAGGGTGAAAGGGCATCCGCCGAGCCGTTCGCCTACGAGCGGCTCGCGGCAGACATAACGTCTAGGGTCACCGCCGGGACGCTTCGCCCCGGAGACAGACTGCCCTCCGTGCGGCAGATGAGTACGCAACGCGGCCTCAGCATCCCCACCGTCCTGCATGCGTACCGACTGCTGGAAGCCGGGCGAGTGATTGCCGCCCGTGCGCGCTCCGGGTTCTATGTCCTTTCACGAACCCGATCGGCCCTTCCAGAGCCAGCCGGCCCCGCAGCTGTCCGCGATCCCGCGGAGATCGCGACCGCCGACCTGATCATGCGCTCGCTGGAGATCGTCTCCGGGCCGGGCTTGATTCCGCTTGGCACGGCCCTGCCCGACCCGGATCTCCTCCCGAGCGTCACTCTCGCGCTCAACATGGTGCGCGAGGCGCGGCGCAGAAAGCGAGACGGCCCGCGATTCCCCACCCCGTCCGGTACCCCGGAGCTTCGGAGCGAGATTTCGCGGCGTTCATGGAAGTTGGGCATCACCGCAGAACCCGACGACGTGGTCGTCACGTGCGGGTGCACGGAGGCGGTGACGCTCTGCCTGCGTGCACTCACCCGGCCCGGAGACGTCGTGGCGGTGGAGTCCCCGGCGTACTTCGGGACGCTGCAGGCGCTCGATGTACTCCGGCTGAGAGCGCTCGAAATACCGGTGGACCCCCTGGCCGGAATCTGCCTGAGTACCCTCTCGGCCGCGCTGGACCGGGGCGGCGTCGCCGCAGTGGTGGTCACCCCCAACGTGCACAATCCACTCGGCTGCATCATGTCAGACGCGCGGAAGCGTGAGTTAGCCGATCTACTTTCCACGCACCAGGTGCCGGCCATTGAGGATGACACGTACGGTGATTTGCACTTTGGACACGCCCGGCCTCCGTCGCTACAAGCGTTTGACCCAGCGGGGCTCGTCCTGAGTTGCGGAAGCTTCTCAAAGACTTTGGCTCCCGATCACAGGGTGGGCTGGACCATTCCCGGCCGATATCGTGAGCAGGTGCTCCACGCCAAGCTGGCGACGACTGCCGCCAGCCCGGTGCCGGCCCAGCTCGCCATTGCGGAGTACCTTGCGTCGGGGGCGTACGACACCCACCTGCGCCGTCTGAGGCGAGTGTTCCAGGCCAATGTGGACCGGCTCACCGTCGAGCTGGCGGAGAGGTTCCCGGAAGACACCCGGATCTCACGGCCCGACGGCGGATTTCTGCTGTGGGTGCAACTGCCGGACGGCATCCACACCCCACACCTGCAACGCAGGGCCCTCTCCCACGGCGTAAGCGTCGCACCGGGGCCGGCGTTCTCGGCGAGTGGCGAATTCGGCAACTACCTGCGTATCAGCGCCGCATACACATGGTCGGAGCGGATCGGCTACGCGCTCGATACACTCGCCATGTTGATCGATGAATGCCGGCGCAAAGGATGAGTTCATTCACCGCATCAACCTCCCAGCACCGATCCGAGGACAAGATGATGAATTCCCACGTAGCCGTCGAACGTGGAGCGGCCCGGGCCGCGGGGCGCGCGAACCCGCCGATCACCCGTTGCATTTTGGCCATGTGGCACAGGTACACGAAGGGCGGGGTTGCATCGTTGCTGGCGCTGCTTGCTTCGGCGGGAAGCGCCGCGGGGCAGATCGGCGGCGCGGCTCCGCAGCCCCAGCTTGCCCACGTCGACGCATTCGCGCACGTCCGCGCGCTCATCGAGAAGCTGATCACGGAGGAAGGCATCCCGTCCGTGGCGGTCGCGGTCGCGAAGAACGGCGAGATCCTGTGGCAGGAAGGGTTCGGCTGGGCCGATCGCGAGCGCAGGATCGCCGCGACCGCCCATACGCCGTACGCGACCGCGTCGATCCTGAAGCCGATCAGCGCCACGGCGATGATGGTCCTGCACCAACGAGGCAAGATCGACCTGGACGCCCCGATCGAAAACTACCTGGGCGGGGCGAGATTCACGGGACATGCGGGGGATACCCGTGAGGTCACGGCGCGCCGGATCATGGCCCATTCGGCAGGCCTGCCGACACACTGGTACTTCCATCCGGATACCAACCAGCTGAACACCCTGGAAACGATCCGGCGCTACGGGATCGTCGTGTTTCCACCGGGAACAAGGTTCGAATACTCGAACAGGGGATACCGGTCGCTGGATCTGGCGCTCGCCAACGCGTCCGGCGAAAGGTACAGCGAGTTCGTACGCCGGGAGGTTTTTCTGCCCCTCGGGATGACCCGGAGCGGCTTGGGGGCCGAGCCCGCCTGGGAGTCCGACATTGCCCAGCGATATGATGGCAAGCAGAACCCGATCCCCTACTTCATGGGCGATATTCCCTGGATGGGACACATCTGGTCGAGTGCCCACGATCTGTTGCGGTTTGGGATGTTCCACATCGGCACGCCTCTCCCGGACCAACGCCCGGTCCTGAGCGCCGGAACGCTTGCAGCGATGCAGCGGGTCTCCAGCGCTCCTGGCTCGGAGTGGGGGCTTGGCTGGAGCCTGGGGACCGACCGCGGCTACCGCGTCGTCCGCCACGGGGGGCAGCAACCCGGGGCGGACAATCAACTCGTCCTCTATCCGGACGAGAAGGTGGTGATCGTGATGCTTAGCAACCAGAACAACTGGAAGGTGCGGCAGGTCGTGGACGAGATCGCCGCTGTGGTCCTGCCCCAGTACGCCGAGCGGAAGTCGGCAGCGGCTGCCCCGGCCCCCCGAGCCGATTCAGCGGCCAGGCCGGTGGGAAAGTGGGTCGGCACCGTCACAACCTACGAAGGCGAAGAGCCGTTCACCCTCACTTTCCAGGCAGACGGTGACGTTGTCGCGAAGATCGGCGAACGCATGACGACGTACGTCAACCACTTTCGCGCCGAGGGAGGCGCATTCGGCGGCTGGTTCTATGGGGTGATGAACACCAGTGATGCCTTGCCGTACAGGCACAACCTCAATTTCACCCTGGTTCCTCAGGGCCGTGAAATGGTGGGACAGTTGTTCGCGTATACAGCCTTCGATCCGGGGATCTTCGGATTACCCGCGTTCATCCGTATCCGGCCGGAGGCGGCACCGGCCAAGCCGTAAGCTTCAGTTCACCTGGCCCGCTGCCAAGAGAGCCTCCGGCATCGGAACCGCTTCGGGGCCCGCCCTGGCAAAATTGTAGAAACACGCGAGAGAAAGGCAAACGTGCCCGACGTGATGACGCGCCTCTGTGCGCCCGTGGTAGCTCTGTTGCTCTGCAGTGCGCCCGGTCTGGCGCAGGAAGCAGGTCGAATTGATGCGAATCGTCCTCCGAACGGGGATCGGTTCGATGGCGTCCGAGCGCTGATCAACAGGCTGATCGTCGAGGAGGGCGTCCCCTCCGTCGCCGTGGCGGTCGCAAAAGACGGCGAGATCCTGTGGGAGGAGGCGTTCGGCTGGGCAGACCGTGAGCGTCGGATGGCGGCGACGCCCCACACGCCGTATTCCCTCGCGTCCATCACGAAGCCGATGACCGCCACGGCCGCCCTCGTACTGAGCGAGCGAGGCAAGTTCGAGCTGGACACCCCAATCGAGAGCCATCTAGGTCAACTCAGGTTCGCCGGCTACGCGGGCGACGCCGCGGGGGTCACCGCCCGGCGGATCATGGCCCACTCCGCGGGCCTGCCGCAGTATTACTACTTCTACCATTCAGGGTATCCGCCGCCCAGCCCGGAGCAGACGCTGGCTCGCTACGGAATGGTCGTGTTTCCGCCGGCGCAGAGATTCGAGTACTCGAACATCGGATATCACAGCCTTGCGATCGCGATTTCGCGGGTGTCCGGGCAACCTTTCAGCGAGTTCCTGCGCAGGGAGGTGTTTCTGCCTCTTGGAATGACGCGGAGCGCCCTGGACCTTCACCCCTCCTGGGCTGCCGAAGCGGCGACCCGGTACGATGGAAAGGGTCGTCCTATTCCCCCCTACTCGAGCGACCATCCGGGCTCGGGCGACGTATGGTCGAGTGCGCATGACCTGCTGCGCTTCGGAATGTTCCACGTCGGGACACCCCTGCCCGGGCAGAGGGCCATCCTCGGACCCGAGGCGATCAGAACCATGCAACAGATCGCCAGTGCTCCGGGCGCGCAGTGGGGACTCGGCTGGAGCCTCGGCACCGATCGCGGCTATCGGGTTGTCCGGCACGGGGGGCAGCAGCCGGGCGTAGACAACCAGCTCGTGCTATACCCGGACGAGAACGTGGTCGTCGTGATGCTTGCGAACCAGAATAACTGGAAGGTACGGCAGGTGGTGGAGGAGATCGCGGCCGTCGTCCTGCCGCACTACGCGGAGCGGAAAACGGCGGCCACGGCGCCTGGGTCAGGACCTGAACAGCTCGCCACGCCCTCGGGGCGCTGGGCCGGCACACTTACGACCCACGAAGGCGCGGAGCCGTTCACCCTGGTGTTCCAGCCCGATGGTGATGTACTTGCCAGGGTGGGCGAGCGGATGACCACCTACGTGAACAACTTCCGCAGCGAGGGAGGCGCGTTCGTGGGCTGGATGTACGGCGTGATGAACACGAGCGACGCTCTGAGGCACCGGCACAACCTGAACTTTACGCTCCTTCCTCAGGGCGACGAGCTGATCGGGCAACTGGTTGCTTACACGCCGTTGGATCCGGGCGTTTTCGGATTGCCCGCGTTTCTTAGACTCACGCGGGAGCCCGCTGAGGCGTCGAAATGATGAGATACTCAACCCTGCTCAGCAGCATCGCGGGGGCACTGCTGTCGTGCGCCGCCGTTGCGCAGGAGCCCGCGCCGCGGGTCCCGAGCGATGGTGGAGAATGCGCACGCTTCCCGAGCCGGTCTTGATGGTCCCGCCCCTCTCCTGCGCCGATCTGCCCCTCGACACGAGATCGCCCGGAGCGGAGTACCCGCACCGATCGGGCGGACCGCTCCAAAGATCGGCACGTCGTCGAAGGTTTCATCTGCGCCGGGGAGCTGCCGCACGAACTCGGAGGAAGTGCCGCTCAGACGTCATCGCCGGCCCGAACGTTTCCGCGCCCGCACCAGATCGATTCGGCTGCGCCCATGCACCCGACCACCCCACGACAGCGTGCTACATCTCTGTGAGATCCGCCCCGACGAAGGTGTAGTAGATCCCGGTTGAGGCCTCCTGTCCGGAATCGGTAGCGACGAGCAACCACAATGAACCATCAACTCCCGATTTTGCCCTGAATTCCTGCCGGCGCGAATCGAACCGCTTCAATTCGTAAGCGGGGTTGAAGCAGTCGGTGCGAGATCGGGCGATGTGGCCCAGGACGAGCGCGTCCCTGCCCGGGTTCGATTGACTGCCGATGTCCACGTTCAGGCGGAAATATCCGGCTGCATTCGCCACGGGTACCGGCGGTTCTGCCGTGGCGCCTGCTTTCAGGTAAACCGATTCCCCGACCGGCCCTCCGGGAGCGCCACAGTCCAGGGGCGCATTGCTGGCAATCTCCACGACGAACCGCACTCGATACTCCGTGTTCGGCTTGAGGCCAGTGATCTGCTTCCGCATGTACATGATCAGGTCGTCGCTGTGATTGTTCCCGTACATGTACATCGATTTTCGATCTTGCCGCAGAGGGGCGGGAAGGAACCGATGCTCCGCAGCCAACTCGTAGAAGACTTCCTGGCCGGATGGGTAGTCAGCGAAGCCGAACGCCCAGTCGTGAGTCGAGTTGCGGAAGTCGAACCGGTAGTCGAGGGCGGCACCTCCGTCAGCAGGATTTTGACACGCGGCGGTCCAGACCAGGGCTGCGAGAATGAGCGCCTTCTTGTACATGGATCAACGTAGTTAGGGGGAAGGGCAGAGCAGTTCGGCTGAGAAACGTCGGCGTAGAAATTTGGGACACCGGGGGCCACGCAGACCATCGAACGACAGCCCGACAGCAACAGCGTGCCCCGCCCGGCGGGCCCCGTTCCGATCGTTCTATGCCGGGGTCGAGGTGCTCCGCGAAGATATCTACGACACGTTCGGGGGAGTAGACACAGTTCCGCTCGCGAATGACCTTCACAGTTCCCGGCTGAGGGCCTTTCGGGCTTCAGCGACGAAGCACGAGCCCGAGTATTGGCGCTGGGGTTTGTCCTGTTTCGCGGACTGGGGCCGTTTGGTTGCGGAGGACATCGGAATCCGCGAGTTTCAGACACCGCTCTCGGCGTGCGACGCGGGCGCCACCGGACCTGCCGAAGTCGGCCAACTCGTCGCGCCGATCCAAGGGAGCTTGGTGGTAACGTAAAGAGGGATCAGTTCAGTCTCGGCAACAATCCTCGTGCGCCACTGCGTCCCGCGATGTTTACACCCGATCAGTCCGCCGCGCGAGCGGGAACAACCAACCATTCAACCTTCGTCGCCTCGGAGGCGAGCTTCCTACGCCGGGCCATTACTCACGCTGGCAGCCGGACAGCTTCGCCGGCACTACGAGCAGATCCAGGGCCGTGTGCGAGAGCGATATACGGCAGTCGCCGGTGCCGTGGTAGTTACTGCGGCAACCCCGGAGGCCCTTGAGGGCACGTTCCGCTTCACTGCTGTCCTCAGCTGCACCGGCACCCGCAACGCGATGAGCTATCCGATCCGTGCCGGTATGGACGGGCGCTGTTGCGCGACACCGGTTCTGTCGTCGCAAATGCAAATTTGCATTTCGTGGACCCGGACAAATGCAAATTTGCGTTTGCCGCTCAAGCCGAAACGCATTGTAAGACTGGAGCTTACCCCGTTTGCATTTGAGAGTGCGACAATTTGCATTTGGGATCGCGACAATTTGCATGTCGCGAGTGCGACAGAATACGTGTCGCCCAACAGGGCCGGGGGCGCGCGTGTGGGTTTGCAGGATGTTTCGTAAGTCGTGAGCAAGTTCTTTCGTGATCCGTTGCAGGCTGTATCGTAATTTCACGGAAGTCGTTCCGTGGTAGGTGCTTGCAGGTGAATCTCGGATCAGGGGTGATGCGCTGCGGGCGCATCACCCCTGATTTTGCTTGCAGACTGTCAGTGGCCAGGCCCATCTTGTAGCCTGAATGCGTAGCTTGATCGCGCTCTCCTACGGCCGCCCAGCCGATTTCGTCCGTATGCAGACTCCCCTTCTATGGCTGTCAACGTCAACGAACTGAACGCCGGACGGGGTTGGTCGGGCCATCGCGCGCCGCGGCAGGCTATCCCTCAAGCTGCGCCAGTCTGGCCCTGGCTCGGCGCACCTGGGGCTGAAGCGCCGGGTCGGCATCTCGCCAGAGGGTGACGAAGCGGCGGAAGTGGGCGGCCGCCTCGGCGCGGCGCCCTTGCCCGTCCAGGATCTCTGCCCGCGCAAGGTGCGCGGGGGCGGCGTAGGCGCTGCTGAAGTCCAGGTCTTCCCACACGGAGGCGTACCAGCCCAGCGCCTCGCGCTCGCGGCCACCGCGGCGGAGCAGCTCGGCACGTAGGAAGCGAGGGTGCGCGGTGAAGAAGACGAACGGGATCGTCTCGCCCGGATTGGCGGGATGGACCCAGGCTCGCTGCGCATCTCCCAGGGGATCGGCTACGGGACCGCCCATCCACGCGACATGGGCGCGGACCCCCGCCGCGAGCGCCGCCGGAGGCATCCCCCACGGCCGCCCCGAGGCGGCCGTGGGGGCAGCGCGGAGGGGGGCAGAGGGCATCGCCTCCAGCCGTGCCGCGATCGCCAGGGCACCGGCGGCGTCGCCGCCGCGCGCGGCGAGGAGCCCCTGTTCGTGCAGGGCCAGCTCCGGGGGGCCTACCGTGTCCAGGGGGGCCTCCCCCAGCCAGAGGTAGGTGACGCGTCTCCGGGCGCCTCGTGCGGCCGCCGTCTCCCGGAGCTCCGCCGCCGATACCGGGAGAAACGGGAGTACCGTCAGCTCAACACGTGCGTTCTGGGCCACAGTCGGGTGGTGTCGGGCGGCCCGCTCCAGCTCGGCCCGGGCCGCGCTCCACCGCCCCCGTGCCGCCTCCAGCCGGGCGAGCAGAGCGTGGCCGACCGCCCGGGTTCGGGCAGGACGCAGCGGCTCGGTCAGCAGGGCCGCCAGCGGGCGCGCACCGGCAGGGTTCTCCGAGGATTCCGCCACGCGTAGCGCCACGGTCATTACCCGCTCGTCATCCTCACGGCGGAGCCGGGCCACGGACTCGCGCAACGCGTCTGCGTCCCCGAGCACCACGCCGCGCAGCCCGAGTATTTCCAGCGCTCGGTCTCCGGAGGGGTTCAGAGCCAGCGCGCGGCGGGACAGGGTGTCCACCGCGCTCCGGTCCCCACGGTGGGCGGCCAGACGCGCCAGGTGGATGAGGGCACTGACATGGTCCGGGTTCAGAGCGAGGGTGCGCTCCCAGGCGCTCCTCGCGTTCGCGGCCGGCTGCCCCCTCTGCGGGCCCGCGTGATAGAGGGTCTCCGCCAGCTGCTCCCACCCCTCGACGTCGTCGGGGCGCTCCAGGACGGCTTGTCGGTACGCACGCTCGGCCTCGCCGTAGCGCTGTGCGCCGGAGGCATGGAGCCCCTGGAGCAGCAAGCGATTCTGCGGGGAGAGGCGGTCGGCACGGAGGAGCGCCTGGCGCGCGCTCTCCCGCCACACCGGAGCCGGCGTAGCGGCCCAGTGCTGTGCCACGGCCAAGCGGTACCAGGCCAGGGCGAAGCCGCTGTCGGCCTGGACGGCGCGCGAGAGACTCGCCACCGCTGGCTCGAAGAAACCGGCGCGGAAGGCGCCCATGCCCTGCAGGTACGCTTTCAGGGCGGGCAGCGAGGGGGTTGTCAGCGCCGCCGTGCGGTCGAGGCGCTGGTCCGGGGCGCGCAGGCGGTCGGCGAGCAGTCTGGAAGTCAGGGCGTCCACCAGCCTGGGAAGCTCGTCGGCCGCACCCTCGACGGTGACAGCCGCCGCGGGCTCCGCGTTGCCGCTCCTGTCGGCGTCGTAGAGCGCCGCGCGGAGCTGGAGCCGCTCCCCTGTGGCAACCACGCTTCCCAATACGTACAGGTCGGCCTCGAGGCGCTGCGCGTGCTTCCGTCCCTGGCGCGGGTCGACGACTCCGCCCTGCACCTCCAGCGAGCCGAGCAGTGTCTGCAGGTCCACGCTCCGCAGCGTTCCTGCGCCGTCGAGCTTGGCGCTGAGCAGGTCCGCCATCCCGTCGCTCAGGTACGCCCATTCGCTCGTGCCGCGCACCACGAACGGGAGCACGGCGACCCGGGCGGTGCCGACTCGGCGCGCCGTGCTCCCGTCGCGCGTGGCGCGCCACAGCGCCCCGCCCGCCACGGCGAGCAGGACGAGCACGACGACCGCCCCCGCGACGAGATAGCGGCACGTCGAGGGGCGTGGGGTAATGGCGGGCGCTACGGGGTCGGCCACGGCCCCGGCATGGGCGCTCTGGCCCTCCTCACGGCCGCGGCCGCCGGGGAGCAGGGGCACGGTCCGCGGCGCCGCTACGGGCGTCGGGACCGGCGGCAGAGCCGCTTCCGAAGGCGGCACGGCGCCCTCGTCCCGGCGCGCCCGGATCTCCGCCGCCAGGCGGCGGGTCCGGTCGCTGGGCTCCATCTCCCACTCCTGCCCCAGCCGACGCGCGAAGTCCTCGTAGGCTCGCACGGCTGCGGCACGGTCCCCGAGGCGGGCGAGCAGCTCCAGCAGGCGGCGTAGTGGAGCCTCGTCTCCCGGCGTCAGGTCCGCTGCCCGGCGTCCCCAATCGGCCGCGCCGGCGCCGTCCCCTTCGGCCTCGGCGGCCTCGGCCAGCGACCAGGCCGACGCCGCTGCCCGGTACCGCAGCCTTGCCCGCTCCCGCTCCAGCCACTCCTCCCACTCGGGTGCCCCACCCAGATGGAAGCCTTCCAGAAGCTCCCCCCGGTAGTGCTGCATGGCACGCACCGGGTCGCCCTCCTCCAGCGCCCGCTCGAACTCCCACACGTCGCACGCCACGCGGCCGGCGGAGAGTCCCACTTCCTCGCTGCCCCGGATGCACACGCCGTCCTCGCCCAGCTCGCGGCGAAGGACATAGACTACCTGGCGGAGCGAGTTGCGGGCACGCTCCGTGTTCGACTCGGGCCAGAACATCGCCAGCAACGCGTCGCGGCGCACGAAGGCCCCCGGCCCCGCCAGCGCCAGCCGCGCCAGCAGAGCCAGGCGCTTGGGCTGGGCCAGCACGCCGGTCGCCGCGGCGTCGGCGGTACGCAGTTCGGTGGAACCAAGCAACTGCAGCGAAACGAGTTGCGCGGGGCTCGGATGCATGCGGGACGCCGGCTAACGGCGGAATAACGCGGGCGTAACAGGCCGGGATTAGCATGATCGCGCAACAAGGAGGCCCAAGGTCGGCGTCTCTCGAATGCGCACGGGTGCCGCGCGGCTGCAGCAACTCTAACGGTGCGGAGGAATGATGGGCAAGCGCTACTTGTTTCCATGGCAGGCGCAGTCGCGAGCCTGGCCGGCGGGACCGCACCGACTCCCGTCCAATCCGACCTGAACGATGCCACGTCTCCTTTCCACCGTCGGAGCTGCCCTCCTGGGGATCGGGCTGGCCGGCGCTCCGGGCGACGCCCAGGAAACCCCGATCCTTATCGTGACGACCGCAGGCCGCTGCCTGGTTGCTATGGCGGAGCGTGAAACGGCGGAGGTGCGGACCGGCGACTGCGGGAGTGCCGCGCCCCTCCGCACAGTCGCGGGGACGGTGCGCACCGAGGGCGGCCGCTGCCTGGACTGGACCAACCAGGGTGGTCCAGTCCACCTGGCCGAGTGCCGCATAGGCCGCGCAACCCAGCAGTGGCGATTCGAGCCCAACGGCCTTATCCGCAACGGCGCGCGCGGCGACCTGTGCATGGACGTGGAGGGCGGCGGGACGGATGACGGCACCCGTGTTCTCGCCTGGCCGTGCCAGGATCTTTCCAGGCCTCACCCCAACCAGCGGTTCCGGCGCGCCGCACCCCGCGCCGCGGCCCCCGACTCCGGCGCTGGCCATGCGGCGGGCGGCACGGCGGAAGGCGGGAGCTGAACAACATCGGACAACGACCGGTTGCGGGTGCTCCTTCGTTCGGTTCGCACGGACACGGCTCCGTGAGACATGTCTGGGTCTCCACCACGAGGAAATCATGAACCAGGGCAGGATTCTTTGGGCGGCGGCCGCCGCAGTGCTCGCGGTCGCGGAGCCCGCTCGGGCGCAGAGCCCGCAGATCGCGGAGATCTCGCCGGGGAGCATCGAGGTCGGCGCGCCCGACTTCACGCTGGTCATCCGTGGCGTCGGCTTCCTCCCCGGCGTGTCGCGGGTGCAGTTCAATGGCGCCGCGGTACCGGCGCAGAGCATCACGCCGACCGAAATCCGCGCGCAGGTGTCGAGCGAGTACTTCTCCCGCAGTCCGTTCATCAACGAGCGCCGCTTCCAGGATGGGATCTATCGCACGTCGCTGATCGTGATCAACGGTCCCGAGTCCGGCGCGCCGAACGCGAGGCGCGTCTTTCAGATCGTGAAACCCGGCGCCGCGGCGGCGCCGAGCTTCAACCCGCCGATCGTGACCGGTGTCAGCCCCAGCCCTGCCCAGGTCGGCGGGACGGTAATCGTGAGCGGCGACAACTTCCGGGCCGCGACGGCGGGCAGCGGGCCGGACCTGATGCTGGTGGAACTCGTCAATCCGCACGGCAACCGCTACGAGGCAGAGGTCGTGGCCCGCAGCCGGACCGAGATGCAGCTCAACCTGTCGCGGGTACCGGAGGGCACATACGCGGTGGAGCTCGAAGCGAACAACAGCGGCCGGAGGGGTCGTACGACTGCGCCGATGAAGCTGATCGTCGGCGCGCCCACGGCACTCGGCCCGGCGACCATCGCCGAGTTCGGCCCCAACCCGGTCTCCACCCGCGGCGGAACGCTGTGGATCGGCGGCGAGAACTTCGCGGATGATGCCGAGGTCACACTCGTCCCGCCAGCGGGTGCAGGTTCGCCGCAGGTGCTCGCGCGGGCACCCAACCAGAGGCAGAGCATCTCCCGGCTCTACGTGACCCTCCCGGCGCTGACCTACCCCGGGACCTACACGCTCCGGGTCGCTAATCCGGGCGGCCCCGTGGCGGAGATCCCGCTGGCCATCCAGCACACGGAGCAGGCGCAGATCGATCGAGCGCGCCGGGGCCCGGGAGACCGGCCCGGTAGTCCCCGCGAGCGTCCGCGGCGGGCGGGTGCCGAAGTGCAGTACCGCACCGCGATCACCAACGTGGTGCACACCTCCAACGGGCAGCGCGTGCTGTGTCTGGTCCCCACCGGCACGGAGAACGGCTCGCCCGTGGTGCTGCGGGGCTGCCACAACGGCGGCGCGCAGTACCGGCTGTTCAACGGCTACATCAGCACGGCGAACAACACGTGCCTGGACTATGGCGATGAGGGCGGGCCGATCCACCTGATGGACTGTAAGCCCGGCATGCCGGGTGGGACCAGCCAGCAGTGGTACCTGCACGGCGCCGGCGGGCAGATGAAGCTGCAGAACGCCCTGAACACCAACATCTGCATGGACGTGTCGGGCGAGGGCAACACCGAAGGGACGCCGATCATCGCCTACGGGTGCAAGTTCGGCCAGAACGCCCCCAACCAGATGTTCAACGCCGGCGAGGCGATGTCGCCGCTGCAATTGGCGCTGATCGGCATGTCGACGGAAGCTCTGCAGCAGTACACGGCACTAAGTCAGCAGCACGGCGGCGCGGCCCAGATGATCTTCGACAACGGGATGCACGTGGTAGCAGCGGGAGGCGCCAACGTGGTCGCTGCGGGGGGAGGCAACGTGGTTGCCGCGGGCGGCCTCAACGTGGTGGCACCCGGCGGCGCAAACGCGGTGGCGGCCGGTGGGTTAAACCTGATCAACATCAGCGCGAACGGCGTGGTGGCGCCGGGTGGCGCCAACGTGGTTGCCGCGGGCGGGCTGAACCTGCTGGGCGGCGCGCGGGTGGTCGCGGCTGGCGGTTTGAACTAGCCGGAAAGCAGGGCGGCCGGGTCCTCGGGCCGAGCTTGTATTCCGGCAGGCCCGACAGGAACGGCGATGCCGCGGTGAGGGCTCCCGGGCGGGGCTTTGGCGCGGGGTTTTCGCGCCCGCCGCCTCGTCATTCCGTCAGGTATCCGCCTGCCGGGCGGACCGATTCACACGCTCATCCCGAATGGCCCGACCATCACGGCGGCTCCTGCGGGAGCCGCATCACCGGAGGCAGATGAACACCATGAGAGGGATTCTTCAGACTGCGCTGCTGGTCGTCGCGGCGGCTGTGGTGGCGACCGCTCTGCTCGTGCCCGAGCCTCTCCACGCGCAGCTTGCAGCCGAGATCGCGTCGGTCGGCGCGAAGGTGGAGGTCGTCTGGCAGGGCCGGTGGTACCCGGCGACCGTAACCGCGGTGCGGCAGGGAGAGGTCCGCATCCGTTACGACGGATGGGGCGACTCCTGGGACGAGTGGGTCGGGCCCGACCGGGTCCGCCGTTCCGCCGCACCGGCTGCGATTTCCACCGCCCCTGCGCCTCCCGCACCGTCCACCTCGCCCTCGGCTCCCCGGCCGGTGGAGCGGACACCCGCGCCGGCGGCGCTCCCGGCCAACCCGCCCATGGGCGAGTACGCCGTCTACCAGTGGAATGGGCCAGGCGGCTTCGCCTACCAGTACCGCGTCACACTCGCGGGAGGCGGGCGATACCGGGTCCGTGACAACGAGTGGGGCACTTACTCGTACAGTTCCCGAACCAAGCGCCTCAGCTTCACCGCGGGCCCGCTACGCGGCTTTGGGGGCCTCTACTATACCCGCGGCCGCAACGCCAGTGGTCCCACGATCGCGCTCAACCCCGCCGGAGCGGTGACCGATTTGGAAGGCCGTGAAAATGGCGCGTACCAGTACGCATTCTTCCGACCGAGTGGAGTGCGGTGATGAGCGGCGAACAGGACAGATCGGGGTCAGCGGTCACCGGTTCCTCGTGTAGGGACGCTGAAGTGCCCTGCTCATCTGAAAGGAGGAGACGGTGCCACAGGCGTCATCCTGTCGCGCCACGGGCGACCCGGCCACGACCCGTTCAACAAGTACTCCTATCCGACTCACCTGGGGGTCAACGCGGTGACGGAGGGACTCCCCGAGGATGCAGTGTTCGTCTTCAGGATCACGCCGATGAACGGCTGCGCGCCGATGGAAATGCGGCCAACGGTCTCGCAGGTGCGCTCTTTGCCCGAGGCGAGCTACCGCGTCCCTCTCGACCAGACCGCGACGCTGCTGATTCCGCGCCCGGGCCGCTACCGCGTCGAGGTCCTCGTCCCTGGACAGCGACCGATCCGGGCTCTCGTGGGGCGGTGGGACCCGGCTCCGAGCGAAGTGGTCGAGTGGCGAGCCAGCGATCTGCACACGGAGGGCGAGCGTCAACTGTGGGTCACTCTTCCGGAGTAGCTGACTGCGGTACCCGGTGCAGCACGAGCACACTGTGCCTCGCGGCACCACATCGACACCTCGAGACTTTCAACTGACGACCAGCCGCTGTGATTCCCATCCTCCGCTCCCTGCTCGCCGACTGCAGCCGTGTTGTCGCGCTTCCATGCGCGGCGCGCACCCGTGCGTGCGTCCTCCTGCTGATCCTTTCGCCGGGCGGGTGCATCGCGCCGAGCATGCGCCGTCCCGCGGTGGAGTCGAGGCTCACCGCGGAGCCCGCGGCCACTCGCGGGGGAGAGAAGATGAGAATCGCCGTGACGTTCACGAACCCGGAGCCGGACACGCTCGTCCTGGACTTCGGCGGGGGGTGCCGCGTCGAGTTCGACGTGCGCAGCGGCGATTTCCCGGTGCTCGACCCCCAGAGCCCCAATACCCCCTGTCTTGTGCCGCCGGGGGATCCCGTCGTGCTGCCGGGCGGAGGCTCGTGGACCGTGCGCCACGAGTGGGATGGGTCTCAAGCGGATGGAACGCCGCTTCCGGAGGGGTCGTATCTCCTCGTGGCGCAGCTGACAGAGCACGTTGCGGTTCTGCGGGGCAAGCGCGTCCACAAGTTTCCGGCTGGAGACACGCTCCGCGTCCAGCTGCTGCCGCCCCTGGCGGAGTAGCACCACCCTCCGTTGGGCTGTGGACCGATCGCGAAGATCCCGAGCTCCTCGCGGCCGGAGGCTCCTGGGGTCGACGCGCGGCCGAGACCCGGCGCTCGTGTTCCTCATCGCCGGCAGCGCCGCGGTCAGCGGCCCTGCTCTCGGGCATCGTCTCGAAGGGAAGAGGACTGCCCCGGCCCTCGCAGGAGGGCCGGGGCAGTCTCCTCTGATCCAGTAGTCTGCGTCCCTACGGCAGCGGATTGCAGCCTGTCTGCCTCGACGCCCGGTCCGAGGGCCCCGTGGCACTCGCGGTGCCTCCGACCACCGAGATCGTGTACCCGCCGCCGGAGGTTCCCGGAGAGCGGATGGTTATGGAGCCGTTCTGGTCCGTGCGGTACCACGGCTACTCGCCGAGGCGATGGGCGGCCGGATCGGCGTGGAAAGCCAGCTGGGGGCGGGCAGCACGCCGCGCAGCGCCTCCGCCACGTCTGTCAGTAGGCTGTCGTCCTCGGTGAACGATTCGATATGGTCGTAGACGATTTCGGAGCCATCGTAAACCGTTCCGCTCAAACCACGACGCAGATAACGGCCCGCCGTGTCCGAGTTTTGCTGGCGTGTAGTCTCTTTCGGATCAGTCCGTCCAGAAACTTCTCTGTCATGACAGACCAGTGTCCTGACAGAGAAGTTTCTGGACATGCTGAACCGAAATAGATTAGACAGAAACGCGAACGCTTCCTCATGGCGCGTCTACCGTCAGATAGCGAGCTAGTGTAGTGCCTCAAGAGTCGCACGCGCTTTCGTGACTTTATCGAGGATGTGCTGTACGCCGGCAGGAGTGCCGACGAGCCTCCCGGCTCTCGCGGACGCGTCTTGCCGATTCGTTGGTCCTCACTGGTGCGCGTCTTGCCCGGGCAGGAGGGTCTCGGGCGCGACGGCGGCCGGTGCGGTGGAGCGGACGCAGCAGCGACACGGACGCAGTTCGTTCGTGCCGTCCCGTGTACCTGGGGGAACAATGTCCATTTCCGATGGTGGGGCGACGGCGAACCCAGTGACCGATCCAGAGCGCCTCCAGGCGCTGCGCGAGGCTGATCTACTCGACACCCTGCCCGAAGAGAGCTTCGAGCTCCCCTCCGAGAAGACTCCGAGGATCGGGCACTCCGTGGTAGAGCGGCGTTCGGCGCAGGCTGCTGCGAGGTTCTCCAGCGTGTCCTCCATCCGCTGGAACTCACGGATCTTCTGGCGCACCTGCCGGATCTTCTCCCGCGTCTTCGGCTTGACCCCGGCGGTCGTGCGCAACGTGACCGAACGGAAGGAAGCCGAGGCGCGCGAGCACCAGCTCTTCCGCGAGACGCTGGCGCGCGAGCAGGCCGAGGAAGCGCAGGAGCGGATCCGGGCCATCCTGGAGAGCATCACGGACGCGTTCTTCGCGCTTGACGAAAAGTGGTGCTTCACGTACGTGAACGCGGAGGCGGAGGCCCTCCTGGACCGATCGAGGGAAGAGCTGCTGGGAAAGAACATCTGGGAGCTGTATCCCGCCTCTGCGCAGCGTGCGTTCTACCCGCAGTACCACCGCGCCGTACAGGAGAAAGTCGCAGTCGAGTTCGAGGAGTATTCCCCCGGGCCGGATCGCTGGCTACGGGTGCGCCTCTACCCGTACAAGGAGGGACTGACGGTCTACCTGAGCGACGTCACCGAGCGCAAGCGGATGAAACAAGCGCTGCATAGGAGCGAGGAGCGATTCCGCAACATCGTCGAGAACATGGGGGAAGCGATCATCATCACGGATCTTGAGGAGCGCGTCCTCTACGCAAATCAGCGCGTCGAGGAGATCTTCGGATACAGGCCGGACGAATTGTACGGGAAGATCGCCTCCGAAGTTCTCATGTCTCCGGAGGAAAGGGCGGCGCAGAAGAAGCGTCAGAAACGCCGAACTCAGGGCATTGCCGAACGGTATGAAGTTCATCATTGGCGCAAAGACGGCACCCGAATCTGGGTCGAGATCGACGGTGCTCCCTTTCGGAACACGGACGATGAGATCACCGGGACGGTGGGAGTCGTTCGCGACATCACAACGCGCAAGCAGGCGGAAGAAGCGCTCCGAGAGAGCGAACGGCAGCACCGGCTGCTCTTTGAAGGGAATCCCCTCCCGATGTGGGCCTTCGACCCGGAGACACTGCGGTTCCTGGGCGTGAACGAGGCGGCCGTGCTGCACTACGGCTACTCGCGCGAGGAGTTCCTCTCGATGACCATCCGGGACATCCGCGCAAAGGAGGACCTTCCCGAACTCGAACAGGTCCTCCGGGGCGGGCTCGACGACGGACACACCGACATCGTACGCCATCGAACGAAGGATGGCCGTGAGATCCGCGCCCTGGTGACCGGCAGCACGCGCGGGCTCGGCCGCACGATCGCCGCATGGCTGGTGCGGGAGGGGGCGCAGGTCGTCGTCTCGGGGCGCGAGGAAGCTGCTGTCCGGGCCGCGACCGACGAACTGCGGGCGCTGGGTGGCGAGGTGCTCGGGATCGCCGCCGACCTCGCCCGGCCCGACGAGGCACACCGGCT
>JAHWJV010000199.1 GCA_019348265.1 Gemmatimonadota bacterium | reverse complement strand
TTGCACCCCACGAGCGGAGCGATATTCACGGAGTTAACCGCGCCGGAGCCGGCAACGCAAGGACGACGAATCGGAGGAGGGGCGGACAGGTGACGTGTCCGCCCGGAGAGCGGGCTGCGGCCCGTCAGCGCATACGCGGCGGCGGAGGGATAGTGAGCCGATCGGGACCACCCGCGGATGACTGAGTGCGGCCGTTCTGCAAACGAGGCGGTGGCGGAGATCCACGTGCACCACTGGATGGCGAGTGTGTGCGAACGCAGCGGCAGACGTAGTGCCGATGAGTTGCGCGAAAGAGACGAGGTCGACGAGCAGTTGCAGCGCCCGCAGCGGAGCGACGCTGGCTTCGCGCGGCGGACCGGCGCCGCACCCTCGCATTCCGCATTCCCGCTGCGCTTCATCGCCGGGACGTGGCCGGCACGGCGGGAGCCTGTCCGACCGCCCAGCGCGTGATCGCGGGCGCTCTTCACCTTTGAGTCAGCTAGCTCCATGCCCTTTCTCAGCTTCCACGGACACGCCTCAGAAGGCTGGCCGCCGGCACCGTGCGTGAGTACTTCGACGACGACATGCCGACCTACGCGGCGGCGCTTTCGTACGACGTCTTCCTGGCGCTCTTCCCCTTTCTGCTGTTCCTGCTGGCGGTGCTCAGCTTTCTGGATCTCGGAAGCCTCTTCGATCGATTGCTCACCGTCGCCGGCAAGGTACTTCCGCCGGTCGCATTCGATCGCGTCACCGGGGTGCTGGGCGAGATCGATCGAGCGGAGGACGGCGGGCTGCTGTCCTTCGGAATCATCAGCGCCGTGTGGATCGCCTCCGCGGGGCTGCGCTCTACGATGCGAGCTCTGAACCAGGCGTATGACATTCCCGAACAAAGACCAGCCGTGAAGCGGTATCCGATCTCCGTTCTGTACACTGTCGCGCTCGCGGTGCTGATCACAATCGCCACCGTGCTGATGGCGGCCTTACCGGCCATGGCCGGTAAGGCCGCCGTGTGGCTGGGGGTGGGGAGCGCAGCGGCGTGGTTCTGGTCGTGGTTGAGAATCCCCGCCGCGATCGTGCTGGTGATTACCGCCGTATCGCTGATCTATCACTTCGGCCCGAACCGATCAGACCGCCTGCGTATCCTGACGCCGGGGTCAGTGCTCGCCGTCGGAGCGTGGGTGATCGCGACACTCGCGTTCAAGGCTTACGTATCACAATTCGCTCGCTATAGCGTTATATACGGAAGCGTAGGCGCCGTGATCGTGCTCCTGCTCTACCTTTCTATGTCCGCGTCGGCCCTGCTCCTCGGCGCCGAGCTCAACTCGGAAATACTCAAGCGACGAACGGGCACGGCCGGACGGGTGGGGGAAGGCTCCTGAGCCTCACCAGTGGCGCGTTCCAGGCTCACGGCGGGTTTTCCCTTCGGCACCGGCTGGAGACGCGGCGGCGCTCTTGCAAAGCTGCTACGGGGGGGCGCCGTGGGAGGGATCGAAGCGACTTTGGCCGCGGGCCTCGAGGATAACCCCTGGATACCTGGACCAGATGTTGTTCAACGGCCTCGACGTTCTGCTGCGGACCCTGGTCACCGGCGTGCTCGCCTATTGCGCGATCGTCGTCCTGCTACGCACGTCTGGAAAGCGCACGCTGGCGAAATGGAATGCGTTCGATTTCGTGGTGACGGTGGCGTTCGGATCGATCCTCGCTACCGCCTCGCTCTCGGATACGTCGTCGCTGGCACAGGCCGTGGTCGCGTTCGCGATGCTCATCGCGCTCCAGTTCATCGTCACCACGGCGTCGGTCAGGTCCCGGCGGCTCGAACGGCTGGTGAAGGCGCAGCCGGTTCTCCTGCTCCACGAAGGGGAGTTGCGGCGGGATTCGATGCGGAGGGAGCGGGTGACGGAGGCCGAGATCCTCGCGGCGCTCCGCAGCGCGGGCCTCGCGGATCCAGGCGAGGCCGCGGCCGTTGTGCTGGAGACCGACGGAAGCTTCAGTGTGATCAAGGCGCGAGAACGCGGGGGTGAAGGTACCCTTGCCGACGTGCGCGGCGCGTAGCCCGCGGCGACCGGGGGTGTTTCGGCGTCGCGGTGCAGTGCGTGCATAGGAGGCGGGCGAAGTCCGGGCGTTCGGCGGGAGCCGGTGTCCGCTCGGCCAGGTTGATCGGTAACATATCGCCCCCATTCCGCGCATCTTCGAAGCGTCGTTACCCGATGCCCGCACGAATTGAGGATTACGCCCTGATCGGCGACTGCGAGACGGCCGCGCTTGTCTCGCGCAGCGGCTCCATCGACTGGCTCTGCTGGCCGCGGTTCGACTCGGCCGCCTGTTTTGCAGCCTTGCTCGCCACTCCGCAGCATGGGCGATGGAAGATCGCACCGGCCGATCCGGATGCGCGGGTGAAGCGCGCCTACAGGGAGGGGACGCTGATCCTGGAGACGGAGTTCTCTACCGCCGAGGGCGCAGTCATCCTGATCGACTTCATGCCGCCGCGCGGCTCGGCGTCCGACCTGGTACGCATCGTGGTCGGCAAGCGGGGGCGGATGATCCTCCGCACCGAGGTGGTGTTACGCTTCGACTACGGCTCGATCGTTCCCTGGGTGAGTCGGCTGGACGATGGCCGCCTCCGCGCGATCGCCGGACCAGACATGGTGGTGCTGCATTCCGTCGTCCCCCTCCATGGTGAAGATCTCACCACGGCGGGTGAGTTCACCATCGCGGAGGGGGAGACCGCCGCCTTCGTGCTCGCCTACCTGCCTTCGCACCACCCCATTCCGGACTCCATAGACGCGGCGACGGCGCTCGCGGAAACGGAGTCGTTCTGGCGCGAGTGGGCGGGCCGTTGCACGTACCAGGGCGAGTGGGCAGAGCCGGTTCAGCGATCGCTGATTACCCTGAAGGCACTCACGTACCATCCACCGGGGGTATCGTCGCCGCTCCGACTACTTCGTTACCGGAGCAGATCGGTGGATCACGGAACTGGGACTACCGCTTCTGCTGGCTGCGCGATGCAACCCTTACGCTCCTTACCCTGATGGACGCCGGGTACTACGAGGAAGCCGCCGCGTGGCGCGACTGGCTCCTCCGTGCCGCGGCCGGGAGCCCCTCTCAGGTCCAGATCATGTACGGGTTGGCGGGTGAGCACCACCTCACCGAATGGCAGGTGCCCTGGCTCCCGGGGTATGAGGGATCGACCCCGGTACGGATCGGCAACGCGGCTCACGGGCAGGTACAGCTCGATGTGTTCGGCGAGGTAATGGACGCGCTTTACCAGGCGCGGCGGGGAGGGCTGCGGGCGTCTGCCGAGGGCTGGCAGCTTCAGCGGGCTCTTGTCGATCACCTGGTGTCGATCTGGGAGCAGCCGGACCAGGGGATCTGGGAGGTGCGAGGGGGGCCGCAGCACTTCACCCATTCCAAGGTGATGGCCTGGGTGGCGCTCGATCGCGCGATCAAAGGCGCGGAGACGTTCGGCCTGCCGGTTCCACTCGACGAGTGGCGCGCTCTTCGGGAGCGTGTGCACGCGGATGTCTGTCGTAAGGCGTACAACCCGGATATCGGATCGTTCGTCCAGGCATACGGGTCCAGGCAGCTCGACGCGAGCCTGCTCCTCATCCCGCTCGTCGGGTTCCTTCCGGCCGACGACGCTCGCGTGCGGGGTACCGTCGAGAACATCGAGCGGCGTCTGATGGCGGATGGGCTGGTCCTGCGATACGACACGGCCACCACCGACGACGGGCTCGCGCCGGGCGAAGGTGCCTTCCTCGCCTGCAGCTTCTGGCTCGCCGACAATCTGGTGTTGCTGGGCCGCCATGATGACGCCAGAAGCCTCTTCGAGCGGCTTCTCGCGCTGCGCAACGACGTAGGATTACTTGCCGAGGAGTACGATCCCCGGCTGGGCCGCCAGGTCGGAAACTTTCCCCAGGCGTTCTCTCACGTGGCGCTGGTGGATACCGCATTCAACCTCGGATCCGCCGCCGCCCAAAAGGCGGCTCGCCCCGCGGTGCAGCGGGGTCGCCGTTAGGCTGGCGACAGCTCCACCGGCGGAGAAAATCCACGGCGGCGGTATGGGAAAGGTCGCCGCGCCCCCAGGTCCTCTGCGCAGGAGGCTCGAGGTCCGCGAACGATTCGGCGACCCAGGTCGGGAGGCGGTTTCGGCAGGTCCGCGGTCCGCATTCTGCGGCACGTCGGGGGTGAGTTCCGACGGCGGCAGCGGTCGGCGCGCTAGATGAAAGTGCATGCTCGCACGCCACGGCGGGGAGTCCCGAAGCGTCGGCGAATGCTGGCCCGTCGGCGGGCTGGTGTCTCGATCCAGAACACCGCGAGGACCCGGATGAACCGGTTCCGTCAGTCGTCCATGTTTGCGGTGGCGATCACGGGCCTGCTCCTCCTGGCGTTCTCTCCGGCCGAGGTCGGGATCGGTCGCAGCGCGGCGGCGGTTCAGACGACGGATCCTACCGGGAGCGTTCCCGTGCGTCAGGACACGGATTCGACCGCCCGCGAATCGGCGGCGGAGGCGGCAGGGGCCCTGCGGACGATGTGGAGCGGGTTCGTCGGAAACCTGCCGAAGTATTTGATGGCGCTCGGGATCCTGCTCGCCGCGTGGCTGCTGGTGCGCCTGCTGAGAACGATGCTTCGCCGCGCGCTTGGGCACTGGGAGCGCGCCGACGCGATCGCCGCCCTCTCCGGCGTGGCGATCTGGCTGCTCGCCGCGGGGATCGCCCTCAGCGTGGTGCTCGGAGACATCCGCGCGCTCGCCGGCTCGCTCGGGCTCGTGGGCCTCGCGCTGT
The DNA here is from genome assembly GCA_019348265.1 of Gemmatimonadota bacterium. Taxonomy (GTDB): domain Bacteria; phylum Gemmatimonadota; class Gemmatimonadetes; order Longimicrobiales; family Longimicrobiaceae; genus JAHWJV01. The sequence continues at coordinate 1,970 of JAHWJV010000199.1, read as the reverse complement.
CGTGGGCGCTGCAGACGCCGATCGAGAGCTTTACCGGCTGGCTGCTGAACTCCTTCAAAGGCTATTACAGGGTCGGCGATCGGATCGCGGTCGGCGACGTCTTCGGCGACGTGTACCGGATCGACTTCCTGAACACGACCGTCTGGGAGTACGGCGGCCCCGACCGCCCTCCGGGCTGGGTGCAGGCGGAGCAGCCGACCGGGCGTATGATCACCTTCCCGAACAACGAGATCGTCACCGGCTCCGTGGTCAACTACACGAGAGACTTCCCCTTCATTTGGGACGAGCTTACGGTCCCCGTCGCCCACGAGTCGGACCTCTCGTATACCATGGAGGTGCTGGCGCGCGTCGGCCGGGCCGTGGTGGGCGAATACATGCGCGAGCCGGCGCGGGAATACCAGGCGCTGCTGAGGCGGGAAGGTCTGGAGAGTTCGGTGGCGGACGCCCCGCAGGTTTTCGCTTCTACGAGCGACTGGAGCGCGAACTTCACCATCCGCTACCTGGTGGGCGCGCGGGAAAAACGAATGTGGAAGAGCGAGCTCGTCTTGCGGTTCGGCGCGGAGCTGGCCCGGCCGGAGCACGTGGGCAAGATCATCCCGGTCTACCCACGCCAGCAGATACAGCTGGTGGAGCGCGATGGGATCTCGGCTGGCTCCGAGGCAATGTGGGGAGGCCGCCAGCCGCCCCACCGGAACGACGCGATGGGAGACGAGGTCGTATGACTTGGGGCGGGGCGGGGGATGGTCAGACCGGAGCGTGCACCACCCGTAGCGCCCATTCGGGAGCGCCGGACGCGGCGCCTGGCGACCGAGATTTCACCTGGAACACCAGGCAGTGGTCGATCCTCCCGAACTGGCGGGCCTGTGCAATCTGCTCGAGAATATGCGCAGTCGACTGAACGCAGCGCGTATGGTCCAGCAGCCTCCGCCACATCCCCTGCACGATCAAATCGAGCTCGGGACCTTCCAGCCGTAGCACCCTCTCCATCGTTGCGTCGCCGTGGAGAGCGCGGGCGTCGAGACGAGAGGCTTCTCTCGCGTTCGAACCAGTTTCACCTGGACGGGTCGCGCATGCGCGCCTCCGCATCGCCTCGGCGCGGCGATCCGCCAGTTCGTCCTTCACCTCGCTCAGATGCTGCTGGTTCCGCTGGAGGATGATGAAGGCCAGGCCCATAGCGGAAACGTATGCAGCCACTCCCACGCCTGCGGGAGTTCCCCACGCTGCGTCGGCGGCAAGCCCGCCGAGCAGGGTGACTCCGATCACGATCGGGAGTGGTCTGGTCATTTGAACCTCTACGGAGTGGTAGCGCTCCCGGACCGGGGACTTCTTTGCTCCAGCCCACCACTTCTGGTGTTCATTCCGCTTATCCGGGAGCACGATTGGATACGCGCAAGACACCAACCGCGCTAGCTCCTTTCCGCGGACAGATGGCTTACCCCCGCGGCGGTGTCCGGGTGGATCGAGGGGGACGTGTCCCGAATTCAGTCGGCGGGGGTCAGCGAGGATCCGGAAGTCGGGGCGGGGTCTCCGCGGTGACACGGTGCGGTCCTGAGGGTAACGTTCCACCGGGCGCCTTCGGCCCCGCTGGAGCGCTCGCACGGCCCCGATGGTGGGGCTCCCCGGCGTGGCCTCGTCGAGCGTCGAGCGCCCAGAAGGACACCACCGATACGAACAGAATGGCGGTCAGGTTGGTCACGAACAGCATCGTGGCACCTTGGGCAACCTCGAAATCCCGGATCCCGAGGCCGAGGCCCACGACGCATAGCGGCGGTATGAGCGCGATGCCGATCGCCGTACCCGCGGCGGTGCTGGCGCTGTCGGAGTTGGTGCGTACCGCACTCGCCACTGCCGCCACCGCGACGAATATCGCGATCAGGAGGTCCAGCGCGGTCGGAAACGTGCGCGAGGTGATCTCCGGATTGAACTCGTGGAACGGGAGCGCGATCGTGAGCAGCGCGGCACCCCCGACC
>JAHWJV010000198.1 GCA_019348265.1 Gemmatimonadota bacterium | reverse complement strand
TCGCCGTACTGAACCGGCGCTTCGCCCACGTATACCTTCACCACCGGTACGCCCTGCAGGGCGCGACCAAGTACGTAGGTGGAATGGAGTTCGGGTACGCGCTGCGCGGCGAGCAGACCGATCCTACGCGGGTCCTTCCGCCCGACGAGCAGAGGCGCGCCCTCGAACTCGTGCTGTCCAGCCTCGGACCTTCGGCCCTGCGCATCCCTGACCGGGTGGCCGCGCTGATCCCGCCGGTGCCCAGTGGATACGATGCGGATCTGACGCTGATTCCGACACGGGCCGGCACCGCCTTCGACCCCCTCGGCGCGGCGCACAGCCTCGCGCAGGAGGTGGTCGACGGACTGTTGCACCCGGAGCGAGCCGCGCGCCTGGTCTCCTTCCACGCGCGAGACCCGGTGAATCCGTCGCTCGCCGAGGTCGTCTCCAAACTCGTGAGCTCAACCTGGGGTCCGACGGCGCCAGGTGGGGAACGGACGAGCGCCCAGGATGCCGCGCTGCGGCGCGTCGCGCAGCGATCGGTCGTGGACGGCCTGCTGGATCTCGCCGGCTCCCCCACCGCGACGGCCGATGCGGCCAGCGAGACGATGCGGTCGATCACCGCGGCCCGGTCCAGGTGGGTGCTGTCCACCATCACGGCGTCGCGGGCCGGCCGGAGCGGGCTGTCCTCGCGGCTGCTGTCGTACTCGTCCCGGCGCCGGAGGTCCTCGGCGCGACCGATGTAGATGACACCGCGGAGGTCGTGCATCAGGTAGACGCCGGGGCGAGCGGGGAGCATGCGGAGTTTTTCGCGAATTGCCGCTGATTCAGTCATCTCTTCACCACTTCCGGGGCACCGGACGGTTGTACCCCGGAAGGGGCGCCCGGCTCCCCGGCCCCTACCGCTTCAGCAGACGCTGCACACGCGTCTTCACACCGGCGATCTCCTCTACCCCGAGCACCGCGGCGAGCCCGAAGTAGACCACGCCGAACGGAGCGAAGACCAACACCGCCCGGAGCGTCGGGTTCATCTCGGGAAGCGCTCCCCGGACCGCCCAGCCCACCGCGGCGGCCGCGACCGCGGCAGCGAGCATCTTCCCCATCGGACCTACCCCCGCGCCGACCGGGCCGACCCGTTGGCGCAGCGCCCGGCGGAGGAGGAACCACTCGAGCCAGGCGGAGACACCGGCGGCCGCCGTGAGCCCCACTACGCCTAACGGCCGCTGCCCCACGGTGATGTCGCTGAAGATCCCGGGCCCCATGCGGACTCCGAAGACGGTGACGGGCTCGAACTGGATCATCAGGAACGCGCCGAGAACGGCGGAGACCGCCACGCGGACCATGGCGATCCGCGCCGGCGTCTTTGTGTCCCGCAGCGCGAAGAAGGTGGAAGAGAAGAGGCGACTGGCGGTGGACGCGATCAGACCAATCCCATATCCCACCAGGGCAAGGTAAGCGACCCTCGTATCGTTCGGGTCGAACTCCCCGGTCTCGAAGAGGCCGGCGATCATCACGTCTCCCAACGCGACGATAGCGACGAACGACGGCACGATGTAGAAGGCGATCCGGCGCAGGGCCGCCGATGCGCGCGCCGCTAAGACCTCCTGCGCAGATGCCCTGTGGCGCGCCAACTCCGGGAGTTCTGCGGCAGCCACCGACATTCCGAAGATCCCGATCGGGAGCATGTAGATGGCGCTGGCGTAACGGAGGAGTGCCGGAGTGCCGAGCGCGAGAAGACTGGCGAGAATGAAGTCGATGTACCCGCTGAGCTGCACCACGCCGCGCCCCATGATGGCTGGGCCGGCATTCCGCACCGCGTCGCGTACCCCCTTCAGCTTTGTATCCCAGCGGATCTTGAGTCGCTTCTCGAGGCGTAGCACGGCCGGAAGCTGAACGACGAACTGCAGGATGCCGCCCGCAAGCGCTCCCCAGCCGAAAGCACGCACCAGGTTCGCGGAATCCAACCGACCACCGAAGGTCACCAGCGTCGCGATAATGGCCGCGTTCCAGATGACCGGCGCGAAATACGGAAGGAAGAAGTTCCGGTGGCTGTTCAGGATTCCCAACGCCCAGGCGGAGAGCACCAGGACGCCGGTCATCGGGAAGATGAGGCGCGCGAGCTCGATGGTGAGCTGCCGTCGCTCGCCCTCGTAACCCGGAGCGAAGATGTCGGTGAGCATGGGAGCCAGCAGCACGCCCAGAAGGGCCAGGACTCCCGCGACGGCCATCAGGAGCGCGAAGACCGCCCCGGCGACACGGCCTGCCTCCTCCTCCTTCCCCTCCTCGAGCAGCTCCGCGTACACTGGGATGAACGATGCGCTGAGCGTGCCCTCCCCAAGCAGGTTCTGGAGCAGGTTCGGCATCCGAAGCCCCGCCGTGATGGCGTCGGCGTAGAGCGACACCCCGAAGTAGTTCGCCAGCACGCGGTCTCTTACGAGCCCGGCGATCTTGCTCAGGAAGATTCCTGCCGCGACGAGGGACGAGGCGAGTCGCGCCTTTTTGACGGGCGCACTCGGCTGCGGGACCGGCGGAGCGACGTTTTCGCTCATGGATGGCCTATGAGAACCGCCCGCGAGGCGGGCGGTGAGGGAACGACGGAGGCGGAGGATCCGGCCCTCAGGGCGGGTACGCACGGCGCGGGCCAGCCGCGGACGGGCAGATGAGGCTCAGGTGAGCTCCGGCTCGATCAACGCCGCGATCTCGTGCAGCAGCCCCGGCCCGTGTCTGGCGAGGAATGGAAGCCCGTTCAGGACGCGGTCTTGCGGCTCCCCTTCCGGACGGAGATTCGCACGCACGCGCTCGAGCTGAGAGACCGTGATCTCCTCCTTCCGCTTGAGCTGCCGCACGACCTTCTTCTCGCTGTCGCCGATCCGGGCGAGAACCTGGTTCCGGAGCGACGCCAGCGCGTCCTCCAGGGTGGGGTCCACCGCGGCGGAGACCTCGATCAGCCGTCGGTACCCGTCCGTGACGGAGACGGAAAGGTCCTCTACGATCGCCGTGATCTCCGGTGGCATCGCGCGCCGGGCGAGGTCGTCGACCAGCTCATGGATCGGCCGGGCGAGATCGTCGACGCTGAACCCCAGCTTGTCCAGGAGCCGCTGCATCGCTGGCTCCACCAGGGTGAACGCAGCGCGAGGGTAGATGACGGGCGGCATGATGCCGAACGCGGGGAACAGCGCATTGATCTGCGCGAAGTAGCTGACCTCCCCCGGCCCTCCGACGTAGGCCAGGGTGGGAAAGGTCGCGCTCTCGATCAGGGGGCGGAGCAGAACGTTCGGGCTGAGGCTCCCGGGGCTCTCGCGGCAGAGGGCGAGCAGCTCCGCTTCTTCGAACCGCCGGCCGCCCTCTCCGGCCTGAAAGCCGCCCTCCGCCCGATAAAGGCGGGTGCGGCCGGTGTCGTCATGGAAGAACACATTCGTGGCGCCGGGGAGGGCGGCGACCTGGCTCGGGTACCCGGCCGCGGAGAGCTGTGTATCGCGCTCGCGCAGGAGGGCCTCGTGGGCAGACGATTCGGTCAGCGCTCGCTCCAGAACGGGGACCGAAGCCTCCTTCACCGCCGCAGTCCCCGCTTCCGTGATGCAGAAATCGAAGGGGGCGAGCAGCTCCCCCATGATCCGGTAGAACGCGCCCGCGAGCGTCTCGCGGGGTAAATACGTTCCTCGAAGCAGCCTCAACACGTCGTCCGCAAACGGCGTAGCGCCAACCGTTTCCCCGAAGCGATCCAGAATCGTTAGAACCTCTTCTTCCAGCGCCACTCGGCCCATCGCGTGAGGCGCGGACGGCGCCCCCGCGAGGGACAGCTTGACCGTCCCGTTCGCTGGCATTCCCACGAAAGTGTGGTTCGCCTCTTCCCAGTCGTGGTCCTCGGACGCGACCCAGAAGACGGGGATGACGACGACCCCAAGCCGCTCATCCAGCGCGGCGGCGAGGCGCGCGGCGGTGAGTGCCTTGTGGAGGGTGTAGAACGGGCCGGTGAAGAGGCCGGCCTGCTGGCCGGTGGTGACCATCGCGCCGCCCTGCTCCACGAATGTCTGGAGCCGGGCGGCCGCGCGTTCCGAGGTAGGGTGGAGTGCTCGGGCGGCTCGCTCCCGCTCCGGGCGTCCAAAGCGGGACGTCACCTCGACGAGCTTTTCCTCGAAGGAGCGGAGCGAGTTGGGCGCTCCCCGATAGAACTCGCGGGCACTGCCACGCCCGGAGAGATAATCGAGGACGAGTGGAGTGCCCGAGACGGGTTCCGCGATGATCTGGACGTTGGGAGTAGCCGTCAATTCTTTCCCTGGGTGCTCCGGCCGTCGGTGGCCTTGTGGTACGGCTCACCCCGGAGGATCGTGCCGGCTCGATAGATCTGTTCGGTGCACACCAGACGCGCCATCTCGTGGGGCAGAGTCATTGCCGACAGCGACAGGAGGTGAGTCGCGCGGCCGAGCACCTCGTCCGAGAGCCCGAATGCACCGCCGATCGCGAAAGCCACGCCGGGCGCCGCGCGATCCGCGAGGCCCTGGAGATACGTCGCGAGCTGGTCCGAGGACCAGAACCGTCCCTTTCGGTGCAGGGCGACAAGGTCATATCCGGGCGGAAGGCGCGCAAGGAGGCGTCTCCCCTCCTCGTTCATCACCTGCTCGGCGGAGCGCGAGCGCGTCGCCGGCTCCTCCTTGACCTCCACGGCCTCGAAGGCGAAATAGCGCGCGACCCGGGTCTCGAATTCCCCCACCGGATCCGCGAAGAGCCCCCTGAGCTTGCCGACCGACAGCAGGATCACCCTCATGCCGCTCAGACCAGCACCGTGTCGCGCAGGAACTGCTCGTTGTCCCGGTGCGGGTGGTCCAGATTGTAATGCAGACCGCGGCTCTCCTTGCGGAGCTGCGCGCAGCGGACGATCAGGAGGGCGATCTGTACCAGGTTACGCAGCTCGACCAGGTCGGCGTTCGGAGCGGCCCGGTGCCAGAGGCCCTCGTACTGCGAAGCCATCTCTTCCAGCCGACCGCGAGCCAGCATCAACCGCTCGTCCGTTCGGACGATCCCCACCAGATCCCACATGAGCGACCGGATCTCCTCCCGGTCGTGCACCAGCAGGACCCCCTCCACCTCCCTATCGCCGCCGGATCGCGGCGGCTCCACGCCGTTGCGGAGCGGGATCGCGGAGAGCGCGCGTGCCAGGTGCGCGGACGCACGGTGGGCGAACACCAGCGCCTCCAGCAGCGAGTTGGACGCGAGTCGGTTGGCGCCGTGCACGCCGGTGCACGCGGTCTCGCCGATCGCGTAGAGTCCGGGCACCGTCGTGCGGCCGAGTGCGTCGGAGAGCACTCCTCCACAGAGGTAGTGGGCGGCGGGAACGACCGGCAGCGGCTCGCGGAGCATGTCGATCCCGCGATCCGCGGTCTCGCGAAGGATGTTCGGGAACCGCTGTCGGATCTCGGCTTCGGGGATCGCGGAGCAGTCGAGCAGCACGTAGGGGTCGCCGCTCCGCTTCATCTCGCGATCGATCGCGCGGGCGACGATGTCGCGCGGAGCGAGGGAGCCGAGCGGATGATACGCGTCCATGAAGGGCGACCCGTCCAGGCGCTTGAGGACGGCACCCTCGCCGCGCACCGCTTCCGAGATGAGGAAGGTGCGGCCTGTGGCGGGGTACAGGGCGGTGGGGTGGAACTGGACGAACTCCATGTTCGCGATGCGGGCGCCGGCGCGGTGCGCCATGGCGATGCCATCCCCCGTCGCGATGGGAGGGTTCGTGGTGTGCTGGTACACCTGCCCGCACCCGCCGCTCGCCAGCACCACCGCTCGCGCGCGAACCGTCTGCGGGGTCGTGGCGTCGGGCGGCAGGACGGTGGCTCCGCACGCGGAGAGCTGCCCGTGGCCTGGACCGCGTGCGGTGATCAGATCTACCGCGATATGGTACTCCAGAAGTTCCACGGATCCACTGCGCGCGATCGCGTCGAGGAGGGCGCGCTCGATCTCGCGCCCCGTCAGGTCGTCCGCGCGCACGATGCGACGGCGCGAGTGGCCGCCCTCCAGCCCCAGCGACAGGTCTTCGCCCGCCCGCGTGAACGCCACCCCCAGCGCGATCAGCTCGCGGACGCGTTCCGGCCCCTCGCGCACCAGCACGTCCACGGCATCGGGGTGGCAGAGCCCGGCGCCCGCCACCAGCGTGTCTTCCATGTGCAGCGCGGGCGAATCGTCGTCGGCGAACACGGCCGCGATGCCGCCCTGCGCGTAGTTGGTGCTGCTGTCCGGCCGGCTCTTCTTGGTGATGAGCGCCACGGTGCCGTACCTCGCCGCCTTGAGCGCGAACGACAGCCCCGCGATGCCGCTGCCGACCACCACGACGTCGGCCTGCATCATCGCGCCCGCTCCCGCAGCACGCGCCGCAGCGCCGCATCCAGCACCTCCGCCCCGCTTTCGATCGCCACGCTCTGCTCCAGCACGTACGCCCGGGAAGAACCCGGCAGCAGCGGCCGGAGCTTTACCGCGTCCTTGTGCGTCATCACCATCCACCGTCCCGCCGAGCGTTTCACGATATCCCCCGCGTCACGGGCGGAGAACGCGTGGTGATCCGGGTACAGCGCGGGCTCCGCCTCCGCGCCCGCCTCGCGCAGGTGCTGCAGGTACGGACCGGGCGTGGCCAGCGCGGCGACGGCCACGATGGAGCGCCCCGCCAGCGCCTCCAGCGGCATCCCCGCCCCGCCGCCGAGCGGTGCCAGCCCCACCGGCCGCAGCGCGACATGGACGATCGGCTTGCCGGGATGAAGCCGCGAAACCTCCGCCGCCA
>JAHWJV010000197.1 GCA_019348265.1 Gemmatimonadota bacterium | reverse complement strand
CTTCTCACTTTGCCCGAGCCATCGCATGCGGAGAAAAGATACTCCGCTACAGCTGTCCATTCGACTTCTGCACCACTACTCCAGCGCAGCAGGCGCCGTCTCACCCTCGCCCTCGCTGCTATGATAGGTGAGGCGCGGCGGCGTTTCAAAGACTGACCACTGACGGCTCCAATCCTATCTCTCCTCGAATGGCCGAATCGTCCGGTCCTGGTTCTCCTCGTACCAGCGCAGCTCTTCCTCGGTAACGGGTCGGATCAGGATGTCGGACGCGAGCCAGAGCGTCTTGGTCCAGGGGAAGACCAGGAAGGGGGCGGCGACCATCAGCAGGATCGCCCAGGTCTCCAGGAAGTCCCAGGGTACCGCGGGCCACCGGATGACGATCAGGCCGATGACGAACGCGACGAAGAGCCCCTCCGAGAGGATGATGTTGAACATCATCGAGCCCAGGAAGAAGTCCTCCTCGCCGCGCTCGGTGCGGATACCGCAGGCGGAGCAGCGCGGGTGCATGCGGAACCACGACTGTACGACCCGCCCCCTGCCGCAGTGCGGGCAGCGAAGGATGAACGCTCTCCCATAGAGCTTGAGCGCGCGGCCGAGGCCGAGCTCCTCCGGATCTTTCCGACGCGCCGATCTACCCTGCCCCACCTGTGGCCCCCGAAGCTCCTTCATGGAAAAAACCGCACGACCGGTCGTACACCGGGAGCGGGAATTGGATCGGATTATGCCATGATGTCGCCGTTGGACACCCTTTTCGGGGCAGACTCAAAATCCGTCGTGTGGAGAGACTGATGCGGAGACCGTTACTGCTACCCCTGTTCTCGCTTTTGCTGGCGCTGGCGTGCAGCAGCCCGTCCGCGCCGGACGAGGTATCCATCATCGGGGATTGGACGAGCACGGGAATCGACACCGTGGACATTCGGATGACGCTCTCCGAGACCGCGCGGGAGATCAACGGGGCGGGAAGCTGGCTCACGCCCACCCAGCAGCTGGCCTTCCAAGTCCAGGGCGCCCAGGTGGCGCAGAGCATCTCGCTGCTCTTCGCCTTCAAGGACACCCCGAACATCCACTTTCACGGTGAGTTTCTGCGGACCGCCAGCGACACGCTAACGATGACAGGGGCGCTGATCGGTGGGAGCTATCGCGGGAACCGGATCGTTTTCGTCCGCCGCGTCGAGGAGGACTGACCGCTCGGATGGGCGAGCGGAGCGAGAAGGAAAGAGGTGCTCGCCACCCCATGCGGCTCTCCGCCCACGTCCGTCGGCCGCCCTCAGCCGCCGGCCGCCACCTCGGGATCCTGCCAGTCCTCCATCACCAGCACCACGCCCCGCACGTCGCCATTCTGGCCCGACAGCGGGGTGCACGTCGCGCGGCAGCGGATGCTCTTCCCGCGGCGGTTCACCGCGTCCAGAACGATCTCTTCCTGCGAGCTCCGACGGTCCAGGCAAGCACGAAAGGGCTCGTGCAGCCGCCCCACCGGAAGGCCGATCTCCTGGCTGAGAAACGGCTCGCCGACCACCTCCGTCTCACGAAGCCCCCAGAGCTCCTCCGCCTCGCGGCTCCACAGCTTCACGAGTAGATCGCGATCCATCACCGCCACGCCGACCCCGAGGCTCGCCAGGATCGAGTGCATATAGGTGTTCGCGTCGTCCAGCTCCAGCGACCGCTGCCGTAGCTCGTCGTTGATCGTCTCCAGCTCCTCGTTCGTGGACTGGAGCTCCTCGTTCATCGTCTCCATCTCTTCGTTCGTCGACTGGAGCTCCTCGTTGGTCGTCTCCAGCTCCTCGATCGTCAATTGAAGCTCTTCGTTCGTCGTCTCCAGCTCTTCATTGGTCGACTGGAGTTCCTCGTACGCGGTCTCCAGCTCCTGGTTGGCTTCCGCGAGATCCTCCTGCAGGCGCTGCTGGCGCGTGACGTCGTCGAAGCTGACGCTGATTCCGAGCAGCTCCGGACCACGGTCCAGGAGCGGCGAGAACTGGATGTTGAGCGTATACGTCTCGCCGTTCGGCAGCCGCGCCGTCACGCCGCGTACGCTGGTCCCCCGGCGGCTCGCGCGGACCTCGTCCAGCCGCGAGCGGATCTCCACCGGGAGATAGGAGACGCGCAGGTCCTGGATCGGCTTGCCGATGTCGGTCTCACTGAGGGAGAAGAGATCGCGGGCCGCGCGGTTGATGAGGATCACCGTCCCTGCGGGGTCGACGACCAGTTGGGCGCACGAGTATGCGTCGATGGCCGCCTCCCGGACGCGCAGCCGCCGCAGGAGCGCCGGCGTCGTGTCCGCCCGGTCGGCCTGGCTCAGCATCAGCAGCCGGTCCCTTCCGTTGGCGTTTTCGACCTTGGTGAAGATGCGCGCCTTCAAATCTAGCGGCGCGAAAAGGCTCCCGTGGCTGCGCAGCATCTCCGCGCGCCCGAGGAAGAGCATGCCCGAGTCCCGCAGGGCGAAGTGGAACCGCGCCAGGATCCGCGCCTGCGCTTCGCTGTTGAAGTACATCAGCGCGTTGCGGCACGAGAGCAGATCCAGGTGCGAGATAGGAGCGTCTGTCAGCAGATCGTGGGCCCCGAAGACGACGTAGCGCCGAAGATCCTGCCGAAACACGAAGCGACCGCCGGTGCTCTCGAAGTAGCGCTCGCGCAGCCCCGGATCGACCTCCGCCAGGTCCTTCTCCGTATAGGAGGCGACCCGCGCTTCGAGCAGCGCATGGTCGTCCATGTCCGTGGCATAGACCTTCACCCGCTCCTTGAACTGCTCGATCCCCAGCTCCTCCGCCAGCGCGATCACCAGGCTGTACGGCTCCTCGCCGGAGGCGCATCCGGCGCTCCACACGCGAATGGGCGAGTCCGGCGCCTTGCGGGCGATCATACGCGGAATGTGCTCGCCTCTCAGCGCCGCCCACGCGTCCGCGTCCCGGAAAAACTGCGTGACGTTGATGAGGATGGTGTCGAAGAGCGCGGCGAACTCCTCCGGGTGAACCTCGAGAAAGTCCTGGTAGTCCGCGAAGTTCTCTACGTGCACCGACTGCATGCGCTTGGCCACTCGCCTGGTCAGCGAGCTCCGCTTGTACCCGCTGAAATCGAACCCACGCTCCCGCTTGAGATATTCGAGCAGCCGCTCGAAGTCCTCGTCACGTTCTTCAGCCGTCATGCACTTCGTCTTGTGAGTAGTTCAACGATCCGGTGCGATCTACGTGAACGTGGAATGCCCCTTCACGACAGATCACCGTCCTGGATCTCTGGCGGCAGGTGACCGCACTCGGCGGAAGCCGCTCGCCACCACGGAGCGCTTCGACTCGAGGCGCATTGCGTCGGGCAGGGGGGCGGCGAGCCGGCCTTCGCGCGGGCCCGGCTGATGCCGTGAAACGGAGGGGAGCGGCAGAGTCGATGGTGAACCTGAAGATGACCGGTACCGCCGCGTCCGTCAACACCGGACGGCCTTGCCGCGCATGCGTTTTGCAACGCCACCGCGTCCGGACACCGGGAGGTTTGTCCGGTGGATCGGCGGCACCTGCGTGAGGACGGCATCGTTGTCACACCCTCGGCTCATCGTGATCGGCGCGTCCGCAGGCGGGGTGGAAGCGCTTCGAAAGCTGGTCGCGGCGCTTCCGGCCGATCTCGACGCCGCCATCCTGGTGGTGGTACACTTCCCGCCGGAAGGGCTGAGCGTTCTCCCGCAGATCCTGCAGCGAGCCGGACCGTTCCCCGCGCTCCACGTTCAGGGCGCGGAGCCGCTGCAGCCGGGGCGGATCTACATCGCCCCGCCGAATCGCCACCTGCTCGTGGCGCCCGGTTGGGCGCGGGTGAGCACCGGCGCGAAGGAGAACGGGATGCGCCCCGCGGCCGATCCGCTGTTCCGCTCGGCCGCGCGGCACTACGGCCTTGCCGTCATCGGCGTGGTCCTGTCCGGCAACCTGAACGACGGGACGATCGGCCTGCTGGCGATTCGGGAGTGGGGCGGCGTGACGGTCGTGCAGGACCCGTCCGAGGCGCTGTACCCGGGGATGCCGTCCAGCGCGGTGGAGCACGCGGCGCCGGACCACGTCGCCCGGCTCGACGAGATCGCGCCCCTGCTGGTGCGGTTGGTGGCCGAGCCCCGGTTAGGAATCACGCTGATGCCGAACGAGCACCATCCCGCGGACGCGAGCATCCTCGGCGCGCCGGATGGGCTCCCGGATTCCATGGTCGCGGAGACGCCCTCGTCCGGCTTCACCGGCCCGGAGTGCCATGGCGCACTCTGAGGCAGACGGAGGAAGCGCGGATCGTGCAGTTCCGCTGCCGGGTCGGACACAGCTTCACGCTCGAGAGCCTGCTCACCGACCGCCCCGCGGAGGTCGAAGCGGCCCTCTGGACGGCGCTTACCGCCCTCGAGGAGCGCATCCATCTCACCAGGTGACTCGCCCAGCGGATGCACGACCGCGGAAACGAGTTCACCGCGGCACGAAGGCGAGATTCGCGAGGCGAGGAGCAGCGCGCACGTGCTCCGGCATCTCCTCCGCGCGGGCGGGGGCGCCGCGGCCGCCGCCGCGGGCGACTGAGTCGGGCCGCACTCCGTGCGTTGACTGCACCGGGGGCGAGGGATACGTTTCGCAGCATGGAAGGGGAGTAGTCCGCCGGGAGAAACAACCCGGCGTCCGGATCGTCAAGACTGCGCCCAGTGCGCACGGTCCGGTCGGGATGAAGGCGCGCCATCGCCGCGCCTCATCAGGACGAGACCTTCGTTCCCGCGAGACAGCGGGGACGAGGGTCTTTTTTGATGCTATCAGCTATCAGCTATCAGCTATCAGTCCGGGCAAGCGCCGGACTGCAGCGACCGCCGGTACTCGGTAGCACTATCCGTTCACTGATAGCTGATAGCTGATAGCTGATAGCCATGAATCAGACCTGGCTCTGGATCGCGTTCAACGTCTTCGTCCTCGGCATGCTCGCCGTGGATCTGGGCGTCTTCAACCGCAAGGCGCACGTCATCACCGTGCGCGAGGCGCTCCGCTGGACCGTTCTGGTGGTGGTCGTCGCCGGAGTGTTCTGCGCCGGGATCTTCCGCTTCAGGGGGTCACAGGCAGGGCTCGAGTTCATGACGGGGTACCTCATCGAGCTGGCGTTGTCGGTCGACAACATCTTCGTCTTCATCCTGATCTTCTCGTACTTCAAGGTACCTCCGAAGTACCAGCACCGGGTCCTCTTCTGGGGCATCTTCGGCGCGCTCGTCATGCGGGGGGTCATGGTCGGGGCCGGGGCGTACCTGATCGAGCGGTTCCACTGGATCATCTACATCTTCGGCGCCTTCCTCGTGTTCACCGGCATTCGCATGGCGATGCAGGAGGAGATGGACATCGAGCCGGAGGCAAATCCAGTCCTGAAGCTCATCCGCCGCATCGTCCCGATCACCCCGTCTTATGACGGGCAGCATTTCTTCACCAGGCTGCTGGTCAACGGTACCACCCGTCGGGCGGCCACCCCACTCTTCGTCGTCCTCGTGCTGGTGGAAACCACGGACCTGGTGTTCGCGGTCGACTCCATCCCCGCGATCTTCGCGGTGACGACCGATCCGTTCCTCGTCTACACGTCGAACGTCTTCGCCATCCTGGGCCTGCGCTCGATGTACTTCCTGCTGGCGGGCATCATCGACAAGTTCCACTTCCTGAAGCTGGGCCTCTCCGCGGTGCTCGTGTTCGTCGGCGTGAAGATGCTGATCACCTTCTTCCACATCGAGATCCCCATCACGATCTCGCTGCTGGTCGTCGCCGCCGTGCTCGGAGGCTCCGTCGTCCTGTCGCTCCTCTTCCCCAAAGCCGCCGAGGAGCCGGTGGATAAGGACGTCATCGACCCGCCCAGGGAATAGGGGTAGGGAATAGGGAACAGCCTGCAGAATGGAGCCGGGGCCGACATCACACTCGATGTTGGCCCCGGCTCTTGTTTCCCGTTGTTCCCCGTTCCCTATTCCCTGTTCCCTGTCTTCGTCGACAGAGCCGCGACGGCGCGCCGATGCATCATGATCGCGCGCTCCTTGTAGTCAGCGTTGGAGAGCGCGAGCGTCACGATATCCTCTAGCGCGGCGGTGTAGAGGCGCACTTGGCTTTGCAGGGCCGCGAGCTCGCCGTCCTCCGGCGCGGGGACGTCGGCCTCCGGCAGGGGCTGCGGCTGCTGCGCCGGAACCGGCGGCGTTCCCGCGTCCCCCATCTTCCACGTGTAGCGAACCTGGACCGCGTCCAGATCCTTCGTGAGAGGCGGCGTACGCGATTCGTCAGCCGCCGAGCTGCTGGGCTGGGTCATACACACTCCGGTAACAAAGGACGGCTTCTCCCGCCCGCCATGGGAATCGCGGCGGCGACCGGGGGAGATGCCGCTGCGCAACTTCGACGCCGAAGGACGCGGGACCACCGGACGACCAGCCGCGAGGCCAGCTCCGTCGCACTTCTTTCTCGACCGGTTTTGAGCGCGGATCCGGGACGGCGGACTTCCGGGAGGAACTCCCCGGAACGGTAGTGGTTCCCGCGCGAGAGGGCAAGCGGGAAAGTCTTCGGTCGACGGTCGACGGTCTTCGGTCTTCGGTCTCCGGTCGAAGGTCTTCAGTCGCCAGTCGCCAGTCGCCAGTCGCCAGTCGGAACCAGCCGGACCGGCAACTGGCAACTGGCGACTGGCAACCCGACTCGGCGCGCTCCTGCTCTTCTTTGGCTGCGCGGAGTCCCCCGCGCCGCAGCGCGAGCTGCGTGTCTGCTCCGATCCGAACAACCTCCCGTTCTCGAACGCCCGGGGTGAGGGGTTCGAGAATCGGCTGGCGGAGATGCTGGCGCGTGAG
>JAHWJV010000196.1 GCA_019348265.1 Gemmatimonadota bacterium | reverse complement strand
GGGGTGTTGCGGCTGCGCGAGCGCATCTCGCCTGCGCTGGCCACCAGGTCGCGGTCCGGGGCGCGGCGCACGGAGACGGTGTTGTAGCCGAAGAAGCGGCCGATCACGTTGCTCTCCACGTAGCCGCTCATCCCTTGCAGCAGGGTGATGACCGCCACCATGAACGACACCCCCGCCAGCGTGCCGAACACGGTGAAGAACGCGCGCATCGGGTAGGCGCGGATGGTGTCCCACGCGCCGCGGAAGCCTTCGACGATGCGCATGCGCTACACCCCCGCCAGCACGAGCTCGTCCACGTCCACACGCGTCTGCCTGCGGTCGCTGGCGATGATGCCGTCCCTGAGCATCACCACACGGTCCGCGTGCGCGGCGATGTCCGGCTCGTGCGTGACCATCACGATCGTCTGGCCAGCGGCGTGGAGGCGCTGGAATAGCGCCATGATCTCCTCGCTCGTACGGCTGTCGAGGTTGCCGGTAGGCTCGTCGGCGAGGATGATCGACGGGCGCGTCACCAGCGCCCGCGCGATCGCTACGCGTTGCCGCTGACCGCCGGAAAGCTCGTTGGGCTTGTGGCGCATCCGATCGCCGAGCTCCACCGCCGCCAGCGCCTCCATCGCGCGCTCCTGCCGCTCCGCCCTGGCGACCCCGGCGTAGACCAGCGGGAGCGCCACGTTGTCGAGCGCGGTGCTTCGCGGAAGAAGGTTGAAGGTCTGGAAGACGAAGCCGATCTCCCGGTTCCGGATGCGCGCGAGCTGGTCGTCGGTGAGCCCCGCGACGGCGTGGCCGTTCAGGATGTACTCGCCCTCGCTCGGGGTGTCGAGGCAGCCGATCAGGTTCATCAGCGTGCTCTTTCCGCTCCCCGACGGACCCATGATCGCGACGTACTCGTTGCGGTAGATGGAGAGGTCGACTCCACGGAGGGCGCGCACCGTCTCCTCGCCCATCTGGTATTCCTTCCGGAGGCGGAGGAGGCGGATCATGACCCCCTCGGCGGCTCCGTCCCGCTCGGTCACTTAGCCCCCTTGGTTACGGCGGACCGGCGCTTCGCAACCGGGGCCGCCGGAGTCCGGATCGGGTCGCCGTCCTCCAGGTCGCGCACCGCGCCGTAAGGGCCCGCGACCACCGTGTCGCCCACCTGCAGCCCCTCGATCACCTCGAAGTAGCGGTCGCCCGCGATCCCCACCTGCACGGGGATGAACTCGGCCTTGCCTCCGCGGGCGACGAACACGCCCTCCGTCTCCGCGGCGCTCGCCTCCGGGTCCTTCGCCTCCTCCTGCCCCGGCGGTGCATCCTCGTCCTCGTCGCCGCCCAGGATCTTCTTCCCGTCCGGATCGCGGACCGTTACCGCGATGATGGGCACCGTGGTAACCCGGTTCCGGGCGTCGGTCACGATGTCTGCGGTGGCGGAAAGGTCGGGGCGCAGCTCGGCGGGCGGAACGTTGAGCGTGATGATGACCTCGAAGTCCACCGCCTGCTGAGTCGACGTGTTCCCGCCCATGGGGCCCTGAATGGCGCTGTTCGAGATGCGCGTCACCCGACCGGTGAAGACCTGGTTCGGGAACGCGTCGATTTTCAGCGTCGCGCTGTCGCCGTGGCTGATGCGCGGCACGTCCGTCTCGTCGACCTTCACGCTCGCCTCCATCACGCTGAGATCCGCGACGGTGAGGAGCAGCGAGCCGGCGTTGTTCATAGTCCCGACGACCGCGGTCTCGCCCTCGTCGATGTTGAGGCGCGTGACGCGGCCCGCCATGGGTGAGACGATGGTGGTCTTCCGCAGCGTCTCGCGAGCCTCGCTGAGCGAGGCCTCCGTCTGCGAGACGCCGAAGCGCGCCGCCTCGTCCTGAGCCTGCGCCACGCGCAGATGCGTACGCGCCTGCTCCAGCTCCTGGTTCGAGATGAGCCGGTCGCCGGCGGACAACTGCTCCGCACGCCGCGCCGCGTTTTCCGCCTGCGCCAGGTTCGCCCGCGCCTGTGCGGCTTGCGCCCGCGCCTGCGCCACCGCCGCCTCCGACCTGCGCACCAGCGCCTCGAACTGCGTCGGGTCGATCCGGATCAGCAGATCGCCGCGATTGACGGTCTGCCCCTCGATCACCGCCACCTGGATCACGCGACCCGAGATGTCCGCGGAGATGTCGACCTTCCGCTTCGGCTGGATGACGCCGCTGGCGGTCACGACCGAGACGAGGTCCCGGGTTGTGATCGTCTCCGTGCGAACCTCCACTCCCTTGTCCCGGCTCGAGGCGAGCCCTACGCCGCCGGCGCCCGCCAGCGCGACTACCCCGAGTACGCCGCTGATGATCTTGCCGCGCTTGGTCATGGATTCATCGGAGAGATTGACCGACCAGCGCCTCGAGCGCGGCCAGCGACTTGTGGAACACGTAGACCGCGTCGATCTGCGCCTGCTCGGTGCTGGCGAGCCTCGTCTGAGCATCCGTCACCTCGATCGAGTTGGCCGCGCCGAAGCGGAAACGCTCCTGCGCCAGACGGAGGCTCTCGGCCGCGTTGGCCCGGACCTGCTCCTGAAGGCGAGCGGTCTCGTACGCCGCCCGGAGATTGCGCACGGCGGTGTTCACCTCCTGGCGAAGCCGCAGCTCTTCCCCACGCACCTGCTGCTGGGCATCGGACGCGGACGCCTTGGCCTGATCCACCTGCAGCTGCCGGCTGAAGCCCTGGAAGACCGGCAGCGAGAAGGAGAGTGAGGCGGAGAGCGGTTGCCGGTTGTAGCTGAAGGGGAACCCGCTGTTCCGCGACTCCATCTGCCTCCGCAACCCGTCCACCACCGAGGGATCCGACGGGTTGAACATCCCGCAGTTCGCCGGAGTGCGACCCACCAGCTGACGCAGGTCGTTGTTGAGGTTGCAGGTCTCGAACTGCTGCCCCAGTCCCTGGAGCTGCTGCTGGACCAGCGAGTTGAGGTTGCCCGCTTCCTGAACGTAGCCGCGCACGCCGACGCTCAAACCGATGCGGGGAAGGTAGCTCGACCTCGCCGCCTGGATGCTTGTACGCGCCGCTTCCGTGCTCGCCTTCGCGGCGAGCAGAGCGGGGTTGTTCTCCAGGGCCATCTGCACCAGCGCATCCGCCTGCCAGGTCGGCTCGAAGATGGTGAAGCGGGTCGTCAGCTGCACCGACGGGTCCAGCGCAACCCCGATCATCTGCCCCAGGGTGAGCGCCGCGATGTCGGCCGTGTTCCTCGCCTGGATCAGGCTGACCTCGGCCTGGCCGCGGGTGACCTGAGCCGTGCGGACGTTCAGCGGGGTGCCAGCGCCGACCTCGAGCTGCGCTTCAGCTAGCCGGACGTATTCCGCCGTTCGTGCCACCTCCCGCTCCGCCTGCGCCACCAGCTCGCGCGCCTGGAGGACCGATAGGTACTGTTGACTCACCTGCGCTTCCAGACCCGCCGCGGCGCCCTCGACCCTGCGCTCGGTCGCGCGCTTCTGCGATCGCTGCACCGACGGCTGCAGCAGCGTGGCGCCGTCGACCGACATGTTCATGCTGAGCGCATAACTCGACGAGTAGACCTCCGGTTGCGCGCCGAAGCCTACAGATCCGAACCGAGCCTCTCCCGCGGCCGTGTACCCGTACCCGGTGCTGGCGTCGAGCGTCGGAAGGAGGTTGCCGTAGGCGGACCGCACCGAGGAGCGCGCGACGTCGACGTCGTTTCGCTGCTGCAGGAAGGCGGGGTTGTTCTCCTTCGCCAGCGCTAGCGCCTGTTCGAGCGAGAGCGTTGTCGGAGCGACCTGCGTCTGGGCGGCCACCGCGCGCTGCCCGATCAGGCTGAACGCGAGCACGGCCGCGGCCAACCGGAGGGGGCGTACACCCGTGCGGATGAATGCTGGAATCACGTGGAGCTCCTGTGTGTGGACTGCACCGATGGGGAGGGTACCGGGTAACCGGCCGAGCATCCTTACGGCCGGTCGGAGCGGGAAGTTTCAGCGGGACTTGCCCGAGAGCCTAGCTCGCGATCAGGACCGAAGCTCCCGCGAGAAGCAGGTAGATGCCCAGCAGAGCCGCAGCCGGGCGGACCCATGACGCGCGTCCGTCCAGCACCGCCACCGCGACGCCGAGGACGAAGAGCATCCACAGCGAGAACACGTTGAGGCTGTCGAGGAACGCGTTGCCCGCGATGGCCGGACCGGTGAAGGATAGGACCGTGGCGACCGTCGGCTGGGCCCACGGGTCACCCGTCGCGAGGCGCATCGCGATGCCTACGATGGTGCCCAGCGCAGGGATGAGAAGGGCGTGCGACGCCACCGCCAGATACTGCCGAAAGGAGGCACGGCCACGGCCGATCACGCTGAAAACCAGCGTGAGGAGTCCGGCCACTCCAAAGGCGATCATCGGGTGGGCCGCCAGCGCGCTCAGGAGCTCCAGGTACCGGCCCCAGCGAACGATCTCGCCCGGAGGGGAGGTGATCTCCACCGGCTTGCCCAGCCTGGTGACGGCACCGTCCATACGTTCGAGGAAATACTCGGGTGGGAGGAACACGGCTGCCAGCATCGCCACGAGTGTCGAGATCGCCAGTACGCCGATCCACGGGCTCGCGTCGTTGAACCCGATGAAGAGCCGCGCGGGGGAGACGAAGGTCTGCGCTACGCGCGTCCAGAGCCCCGGAGCGGCGTCGTCGCGGAGCCCGAGGTGCTCATGGGGCTGGCTGGACAGAGATGAAGCTGACAAGGAGCTATGCGGGCGGGACAGCGTTTAAGCTCAGTCGGGTACCGCGGTTCGGACTGCCGAGTAGTCGCGGGCGGGAATCTCCACCTTGATGACGCGGCTCAGCGCATCCACCCAGACGTGTCGCTCCTCTCCTCCGTCCGGGACGACCACCAGACGGAACAGCGGCACCGTCTTCGAGCCGATCTGCACGCGCTCTTCCCCCCGGGAGCGCACGGTCGCCATGACCTGCCGGTTCTCGCGCGGAACGAGGATCGGGACGCGGCCGTCGCGCAGGCGCCGAGCGATGAAGTAATAATGGTGCGCGAGCCCTTCATCCAGTACCACGCCGCCGTTGGCGGCGACGTATTCGCGAAGCTGTTCGCCGGTCTGGGTCACGATTCGGGCGCTGAAGCGCCCATTGCCGAGCGTGCCGACGATCTTCTGCGGCGACGATCCCCCGATGTCGACCTGGTAGCTGACGGGTTGAGCCTGGAACCCGGTCGTACGCAGGCGCGGCGAGAGCTCGAGGCTGCCGGTGGGGAGTCGCAGAGATACCCGGCCCGAGGCGACGATCTCCGTGTTCTCGCCCGCGCCGGTCTCCTGGATGGTGAACTCTTCGCTGCCGACAGGGCGGCCGCCGATGAGGACCTGGAACGTTCCCTGGTCTCCACCCCCGGTTTGCGCGCGGGCGGTGGTGGAGGCCAGCGGCAGCGCCGCAACCAGCACGGCCACTCCTAGCTTCTGCGGGAGTCTCATCATTTCCTTTGTGATCGGCATCCGAGCCGGCCAGGGACCTGGCCGCGCGGGCTCCTTTGAGATACCCTCCGGAGGGTTATTGGTTTCTCAGGGCTCGGCGTCGTCTTCCGGGGCCAGGAAGACTCGCGCGCGGACTCGCTGCAGGATGTGCTCGAATATGAGGCGTCCTTTTTCCGCGGTCGCGAGCGTGGGTTCGCCGACGAGTCCATGCGATTCCGGGGGTAGCCTCCGCAGACGCCAGGTGCGGCTTTCCCCCTCGCCGGCTGGCCGGTAATCCGCCGCCCGGGCCAAATCGACGCGATTGGGGTAGAGGTGGAGCATCAAGGAGGTGAGCACTTCTCCTCCGTGCTCGCGCCCGCCGACACCCTCGACGACGTGGGAGAAGTCGATCCCGAGCACCTCGACCGCACGTACCCTCGCCGCCGTACCGCTCACCGTCGCGATCGACTCGATATGAACGTCGTACCGGTGCGCGGTGATGAGGATGAACTCGGTGAACCCATCGTCCTCCCAGGAGGCGAGCAGGTCGTTCAGTACGCGGTGAAGGTTCTTCGCGTGAAGGCCGGCGGTGCCGGGGTGGGAGCGCTCGGTGGGAAGATTGACTCCGTAGGGGAGGGTCGGAGCGCGCAGCACGCCGAAGTCCCGCGCCAGCTCCAGGGAGACCGCTTCGGCGATCAGCGTACCCGCGCCTATCGGCAGATGAGGGCCGTATTGATCGCAGGCGCCGATGGGAACGATCAGGCGACTGTCGCGCGCGATGTGCTCCGCAACATCGACCCATGACAGCTCGGTGAGCAGGCATGAGCGGGACGACTGAGACATAAGGAATGATTTCTCGTCTGGAAGAGGGTACCCCGGAGTCGCAAGCGCCGCGCCAGTCAGCGATGACGTCACGCGTCGCGTGGGTGGGTGGCTGGGCGGCGGGTATTGCCATCGCGTTCTGGCTCACGCAGCTCCTGGCCATCTGGCTCCTGGTAGCCGCCGTGGGTGCGACGGCCTGGAGCTGGTTCGCGCGCAACTGGCTGGCACTCGCCACCGCCGCGGTGTTGTGGATCACCGTCGGCCTGGGCTTCGCGACGCAGCTCCGGGTGACGGCACTCGCCCGCGACTGGTCAAACCTGCGGGCGGAGATCGAAGGCGACGCGGCGGCCCGCCTGAACACCGCGCTCGACGAGGTGGTCGGCCGCGCTGAGCAGGCGGTCCTCGGGGCGTCGTCGATCGTGCGCGGCAGGGCCGTGGTGCCGGGCTCCGCCTTCACCCGTTTGCGTGACGTGCGGGACCGGACGGGGATCGCGGCCATCGCGGTGCTGGAGAGGAACGGCCGCCCGATCGTCTGGTCGGGGGAGCACCGTGGGACCATTCCACGGACCCTCCTGCGGAGCGCCGAGCGG
>JAHWJV010000195.1 GCA_019348265.1 Gemmatimonadota bacterium | reverse complement strand
CGGCGTCATGTTCGGCAACCCGGAGACCACGACGGGCGGGCGCGCGCTCAAGTTCTACGCGAGCCTCCGGATGGACATCCGCCGCATCGGCTCGATCAAGGACAAGGAGGAGCTGGTCGGGAACAAGACCCGGGTCAAGGTCGTCAAGAACAAGGTCGCGCCGCCCTTCAAGCAGGCGGACTTCGACATCATGTTCAACGTCGGGATCGACCACTACGGCATCATCGTCGACATGGGCGTGGAGGCCGAGGTGATCCAGAAGTCGGGCGCGTGGTTCTCCTATGGAGACGTCCGGCTCGGCCAGGGACGCGAGAACGCCAAGGCATTCCTGCAGGAGAATGTGAACGTAGCCTCGGAGATCGAGGCGCGCATGAAGGAGATTCTGGGTATCAAGGGCGTCGCGGCGACGGTGGAGGTAGACGGCGTGCCGCAGGATTGAAGCCGGAGAGGAGGGAGCCCATGGCGCATATCACGGCCTCAAGGATGACGGCGGAGGAGCTACTTCACCTTCCCGAGGATCACCAGCGCCATGAGCTCATCCGCGGGGTTTTGACGACGATGCCACCAGCCGGGTTCGAGCACGGAGCGGTCGCTGTCCGCCTCGCGTCTTCACTACACGCGTTCGTACGTGCGCAGGGGTTGGGTCTCGTGCTCGCCGCGGAAACCGGCTTCAAGATCGCCGCTGACCCCGACACCGTCCGCGCTCCGGACGCGGCGTTCGTCCGTAAGGAGCGGATCGCCGCGCTCGGGATCCCGCGCGGATATTTCCCGGGAGCGCCGGACCTCGCGGCGGAGGTCGTATCGCCGGACGATACCACACGCGAGGTGCGGGAGAAGGTAGAGGACTGGATCCAGGCGGGCGCGGCGGTGGTGTGGGTGATCGATCCCCGCGCCCGTACGGTCAGCATTCACGACCGCGCCGGGAGCGTAACCACCCTGGACGAGACCGCGGTGCTCACCGCCCGGGAGCTGCTGCCGGGTTGGAGCTGCGAAGTATCCGCGCTCTTTCTTTGACCCGGACGGCGCAGCGGCCGATTGACGGTTGGCGGCGGCGGTGCGCGAGGGTGAAACCCCTCCCTCTCCTGGCGCGGAGAGGGAGGGTTTTCACTTTCCCGCAGGGTCCCGCCCGGTCGAAGCCTTACCCATCTATCCGGATCTCGGGGCGATCACCGGAGGTGGGGGGCTCGACGATTCGCGAGACCGGCGAGGGCACCTTCGCGCCCGCCGGGGTTTTTCCGTCGGTATCGCCGTTCTCGCCGTTCTCGCTGACGAAGCGCATCACGCCCTCCGGGAGCTGAACGCCGCCGATCTCTTTCATCACCTCCATGACTGGGGGGAAGATGCCCGCCAGGTCGCGAACGAACCTGGCGGTCCCGCCGGTGCCCGGGCTCGCCCCGCTGGCACCGTTCCCCTCCCAGACGACGACCTTGTCGAACTTGACGTTCGATATCGCGGTCGCGGCGCTCTGCGACAGATGATCCAGGTGCTCGAGCATCAGGAGGCGGTAGGCTGCATCGGCGCCGCCGCACGCGTCGATGATCGCCTTCAGTCCTTCACCCTTCTTCGCGAGCTTCTCGTAATCTCCCTGGGCCTCGGCGCGTAGGCGCGCGAGCGTCGCCGCGGCCTCCGCCTCGGCCTGGATGCGGCGGCTCTCACCAGCGGCCTCCGCCTCAACGATCCGCTTGGCCTTCTCAGCCTTAGCGGGCGCCTCGAGCTCCGCGCGCCGTTCCGCCTCCACCCGTTCGGCTTCCGCGAGCGCGGCCTTCGCCATGGCCCGGTTCTGCGCCTCCTCTACCGCGGCCTCGGCGATGCGCTTGCGCGTCTCACCCTGCTCGTACGCCTCTGCGCGGCGGACCTGGAGCTCGGCTTCTGCGGCGGCCACTCGCGCTCGCGAGGTTGCCTCTCCCTGGATGGCCGCCGCATCCGCAGCGGCGATCGCGATCCGCCGCGCCTGCTCGGAGATGGTCTCTCCCTCGATCGCGCGTGCATTCGCCGCCGCGACGGCAACCCGCTTCGCCTGCTCGGCCTCCGCGATTTCCGCGTCGCGCTCGAACGCCGCCTTCTGCTGCGCGATCGCCGTCTCCTTCTCGAGCTCGGCGAGGCGGACCGCCTGCTCGCGCTGCGCCTCCTTCACGCCGATCTCTCTCAGCTTGTGCGCATTGGCCACCTGGATGGTGCGCTCCTGCTCCGCGTGCGCCACGCGTACCTCCCCGAGCTTTTCCTGATCCGCCACATCGCCGCGCGCCTTCTGGACCGCCTCGGCCGCAGCCTTTCTTCCGATCGCCTCGATGTAACCCGACTCGTCGCCGAGGTCCTTGATGTTCACGTTCAGCAACACCATCCCCACTTTCCTCAGCTCCGGCTCCAGCGCGTTCTGGATGTGCGCCTGGAAAGCATCACGGTCCCGGTTGATCTCCTCGATTCGCATCGACGCGATCACCTGGCGCATCTGCCCGAAGATGATGTCCGCCGCCTGGCTCTTGATCTCCTCCTGCGTCAACCCGAGCAGACGCGTTGCCGCATTCTGCTGAACCTCCGGGGTCGTGCCAATGCCGACCGTGAACACGGAGGGGACGCGTACCCGGATGTTCTCGTACGAGAGGGCGTCGGTGAGATTCACGTCGACGGTGAGCGGCAGAAGCGACAGGAAATCGTACTGCTGGATCACCGGCCAGACGAAGGCGCCACCCCCGCTCAGGCACCGCGCCGACTGTCCCTCGCCGACGCGGCCGGAGATCACGAGCACCTGGTTCGCGGGGCACCGCTTGTACCGGGTCACGAAAAGCATCAGGAGGCTCAGGAGGATGAGCGCGGCGAGTCCGAGGCTGACGAGGGGGACTACGGGTAACCCCTCGGGAAGCTGCAAGAACGCGACGGCATTAAGCAGAGCCATGGAGAACCTCTTCTATGCTGGAGGAGGGAAGGACTTCCACCGTGTCCGGATCGACCACGGAGACGACGATCACCTGCGTTCCACGTGGGAGTGGCTCGTTCTCGCGAGTAACGGCGAGTAGCTCGACGGTGCGGCCCTGGAGAGCGAGCTGAACCTTGCCTGCGCCGCGCTCGGCCGCGGGAATCGGAAGGTAGACTGTGGCGGAGGCGCCAACCGCGCCGGTGATGCGCAACGATCCGTCGCTCTCGAGCGCCATCACCTGCCTGGTTAGAAACGCCGTCGCCGCCAGCGCGATGATGCCCGCGAGCAGCCCGAGAATCGTCGCGACCGCGGACCCGAAACCAGCGGAGAGCGCCCCCAGTCCGGCGACGCCGAGAAACGCCACGGCGGCGGAGATCGGCCGCACCGCCCACAGGTCCAGGGCGTCGCCGACATTCACGTCGAGCTCCGGCGCTTCCGCGTCGAGGCCGAATGCGCCCAGCACGACCTGCGCGACCAGCACGCAGGCGCCAACGATGGCGCAGGCGACGAAGAAAACGTTCATCTCGGCGGGCGAGGGCGGCGGGAGGCAGACCGTTGTTGCCAACAGCAACCTATAGATCCTACGGATCGCCGACAACCGTGGTTTCATACCCTGCATGCGGCGGAGCCGTCTGCGCCCCGGCGATCGGCTCTTGAGACGGTGGCAAGCCGGGGGTATGTTACGGGTTCCGATGCCGACCTACTTCTGCCCTGGCATATAGATGCACGCCGACGAGATCCGGACCCGGTTCCTGCAATACTTCGTGCGTAACGGCCACGAGGAGGTCGCCTCCTCCGCGCTGGTGCCGGCGGACGATCCCACGCTGCTCTTCACCAACGCCGGAATGGTGCAGTTCAAGCGCGTATTCCTGGGGCAGGAGAAGCGTGCGTACACGCGGGCGACCACGTCGCAGAAGTGCGTCCGCGCCGGTGGGAAGCACAACGATCTCGAGCAGGTCGGCTTCACGGCGCGGCATCATACCTTCTTCGAGATGCTGGGCAACTTTTCGTTCGGAGACTACTTCAAGCGCGACGCGATCCGCTTCGCCTGGGAGTTCCTGACGGAGGAGCTGCGGATGCCGCGCGAGCGGCTCTGGATCACGGTCCACTACTCCGACGACGAAGCTGCCGCGCTGTGGGAGGAGATCGCCGGCCTAGGCCCGGAGCGGATCTTCCGGTTGGGTGACAAGGACAACTTCTGGCAGATGGCCGATACGGGCCCCTGCGGTCCCTGTTCCGAGATCCACGTCGACCTGCGCCCGGCGGCGGAGCGCGGCACCGAGGTGGAGCTCGAGGAGTTCGTCGAGCGCGGCGAGAAGGGCGAGTTCCTGGAGATCTGGAACCTGGTCTTCATGCAGTTCGATCGCGACGCGGACGGCGTGCTGCATCCACTACCGGCTCCGTCCATCGACACGGGCGCGGGGCTGGAGCGCATCGCGTCCGTGCTCCAGGACGTACCGTCCAACTACGAGACGGACCTGTTCACTGCACTCATCGAACGCGCCGCTCGCGAGATCGGGCAGCCGTACGATCAGCAGTCGCCGACGGGCGTGTCGTACCGCGTCCTCGCGGATCACGCGCGGGCGACCGCCTTTCTGCTCAACGACGGTGTCTTCCCGTCGAACGAGGGACGGGGCTACGTGCTGCGGCGTATCCTCCGCCGCGCGGTACGGCACGCGTGGCTGCTCGGGCGCAGGGAGCCGACGCTGGTTCACGTCGTGGACGCGGCGATCGAGCGGATGGGCGGCGTCTACCCGGACCTCCTCGCGCGGCGCGACCACCTGCTCGGCACGACGCGTCGCGAGGAGGAGCGTTTCCTCGCCACCATCGACGAGGGGATGAAGCGCTTCGACGAGATTGCGCCCGCCGACCGGAGCGGAACAGTCTCGGGCGAGGACGTGTTCAAGCTCTACGACACCTTCGGCTTCCCACTGGACCTGACGGAGCTGATGGCGGCGGAGCGCGGCTACGCGGTGGACGTCGCTGGATTCGAGAACGCGCTAGAGGCCCAGCGGAAGCGGTCGCGCGAGGACCGCGCCGCCTCGGGGATCGCGATGGCCGACGATGCCTTCGCCGACGGCTGGGTCATGGACGACGAGAGCGCGGAGCAGGAGTTCGCGGCGTACCGCACGACCGAGGCTCAGACGGAGGTCCTCGGCTACCGCTACACGGACGACGGAAAGCTCGCCGTTCTCCTGCGCGAGAACCCGTTCTATGCCGAGAGCGGGGGGCAGGTGTCTGACAACGGGCATCTCTACGGCGACGGGTGGGAGATGGACGTGCGTGACGTGCGAAAGGTAGGCGGGCGCGTGGCCGTGCTCGGGTCCGTCGGAGGCACCTTCCGGCCGGGGCCGGTCCGGGCCATGGTCGAGTCGCCGAGCCGGCGCGACACCGAGCGCAACCACACCGCGACCCACCTGCTGCACGCCGCGCTTCGCCGAGTGCTCGGCGAGCACGTGTTCCAGCAGGGATCTCTCGTGTCGCCGGAGCGCCTGCGGTTCGACTTCTCGCACACCGGCCCGATGACGCCGGAGCAGATCTCCGAGGTCGAGCGGCTAGTGAACGACGCGATCTGGGAGAACTACGAGCTCTGCGTCCACCAGATGGGCTACCGTGACGCGATCGGCCGCGGGGCGATGGCGCTCTTCAGCGAGAAGTATGGCGACGTCGTGCGCGTGGTGGAGATTCCCGGCTTGTCGATGGAGTTGTGCGGCGGGACGCACGTGCGGACCACCGGGCAGATCGGTGGATTTCGGGTGGTGTCCGAATCCGGCGTGGCCGCGGGCGTGCGGCGCGTGGAGGCGGTGACGGGGCAGCTCGCCTACCGCCGTTCGATCCAGGATCGGCGCCTGCTGCGAGACGTGGCCACGCTGCTGAAGACGCGGGAGGAGAACCTTCTCCCCCGCGCCGAGGCGCTCCTCCAGGAGAATCGCGAGCTCGCCCGGCAGCTCGAAAAGGCGCGCGCGAGCGGCGGTGCCGACGTGGTGAGCGAGCTCATCGGCGGCGCGACGGCGGTGGACGGCACCACGGTGATCGCCGCCTCGGTCGAGCTGGAGAGCGCGGACGAGGCGCGTGCGCTGGGCGACCGGCTCCGCGAGCGCCTCGGGAGCGGCATCGCGGTGTTCGCGACGGCCGCCGGTGGGCGCTCCTCGCTGTACGCCGTGGCCACGGACGACCTGATCCAGCGGGGAGTTCGCGCCGACGAACTGATCCGCGAGATCGCCGCCATGGCCGGGGGGAAGGGCGGAGGGAAGGCGCACATGGCCCAGGCCGGCGTGAGCGCTCCGGAGCGTCTCCCGGAGGCGCTGGGACGCGTCTCCGAGATCGTGCGCGCCAAGCTGGCGCAGAGCGCCGGGTGAGCACGGCCGAGGGGTGGCTGCGCGCTCGCGTCTCCGGCGCACCTCCGGAGCTGCTCTCCACCATGATCGCCGCGCTTCCGAACGCCCCGGGCGCGGTCCCCGACGCGCTCGCGGGTGGAGCACTGTCTCTGTACGCGAGAGTGGCTAACGGCAGCGGGGGCAGGGAGGACGCGCTGCCTCTGCTCGCCGCCGACGCGCTCCTCACGCATGCCTTCGAGGCGCAGGCGGAGCTCGACCCGGCTGGTCTGGAGGCGCTCGCGATACGCTGGGGTGCGCGCGGGGCGCTCGGGGAGGTGTCTTCGTGAGATCCGACGGTCCGAACCTTCTCGAGCTGTGTCGCCGCGCCGAGAAGGAGCAGGCGATCTTCTACCGCAAGCTGGCCAGCGAGGCCGAGCTTCGCGACGACCTCGATCTCTCCCAGCGGCTGCACGACCTTCATGCCGATGAGCAGCATCACCTGTCGCGGTTGACCGCGCGCCTCATCGAGCTCGGCCATCGACCGGCCGACCTCGGGGATGTTCGGTCCCCGACTCCC
>JAHWJV010000194.1 GCA_019348265.1 Gemmatimonadota bacterium | reverse complement strand
CGTCACGCGAGCGCTCCGCCGCCAGCAGCAGGTCGCCGCCTCCCGCCTCGACAGATC
Organism: Gemmatimonadota bacterium; assembly: GCA_019348265.1. Taxonomy (GTDB): domain Bacteria; phylum Gemmatimonadota; class Gemmatimonadetes; order Longimicrobiales; family Longimicrobiaceae; genus JAHWJV01. The sequence goes on along the minus strand of JAHWJV010000194.1, from coordinate 6,751 downwards.
CCGCAGCCAGGGCGCGCCGGTAGCCATGGCGACCCGCCTCGATCAGGCCGATCGGCCGCTCCAGCTTGCGAATCGTGCGGATCCGCGCGCTGCCCACCGCGGCGAAGTCACCTTCCTCCGCGTAATAGGGTCCCTTCCGGTACTGGACGAAGTCAACCAGCTCGGGGATCAGGAAGTTCAGGTCCGTCCACCCCTGCCCATGCCCGTGCGTGGGCATGTTGACCGGCATCCCCTCCACGCGAGACTGAAAATCGGTACCGTGGTCGAGGTTGAAGCCGCGGACGAAGTACTGGTTCGCCTTGCCGTCACCGGAGTGCTGCGTGACGATCACGCCCGGCACGCTCTCCAGGAGCTCGCCTTCGCGGCTGATCGGCCGCGACCGCAGGTCCACTGCCCCGACGAATCCCTCGGACGCGGTGCCCGCGATGCCGATGAGGTCGTCGATGCGTCCGGTCACCTTCACCGTGTCGAAAAGAACCGTCGTCGCGAGCGTATCACGCGTGGGCTGCCCCGGCGCGGTTTGAGCCTCGGCTCGCGAAGCACCCTCCACGACCATCCACGCGACCAGCAGCATCGCGGCGCCTCGAAGCCGCTGTGCTGAGGTGCAGATTGGGGACGGAACCGCGCTCGAGCGCTGGATCCGTCCAGAGTAGAGGACCAGCCGCGCCATTAGGCGGGGCGAGATGGATGATGACGTCATCGGATTCGTAAACTCCCCTTGAGGAGCGCTGTAGCGCCCCGAACTCTCGAGTAAGTGCTGCCTGGGAACACTGCCGTGCCTGACCCCTGGTATCTCCCGTACGGCCTCCGTCCAGCCTCGCCTGAAGCGACGCATGATGACCTACACCAGCGCGCGACACGCTTTCCGGGTGCGGCGGACGTTTCCGCCTCTCCGACGGAGAAGCGACTCGGGCGTTCAGGACCTGCGATAGCGGGGAACGTTCAGGCCAGCGTTCGAGGCGGGGGAGTCTCGAGGGGCATGGATGCGGGCTCCGGAGCGGAGGGGGCAACGGGGGTGGTGAGCCCGTCGCGGACCGTCGGAGAATCGGGGGAGATCAGGGGGGCCAGGAAGTACTTCGACAGCTCGTCGCTCGTGATCGCGAGATCCTTCGGGGGTTCTCCATGATGCGTATGGGCCACGCCGCCGTGCTCGTGGGCCGCGCTGGAAGCCGGCAGCGTCGCCGCCGTCTCCGCGGTGCCGTGCTGCGCGGCGGAGACGCCATGCTCGTGGTGCTCCCGGTTCTGGTGCTGCTTGTCGTGATCGTGCCGCTTCTCCTCGTACGACAGATCCTGCGGCCGGAAGCCCTGCTGCTGCGGCTCGTACCGCTGGTCCTGGGCGAGCTCGCGCCCCGCTGCGGTTGCCGGCTGACCGGTCTCATGCCGGCCGTCGTCCATCGCGAGCGGCTCGGAGCCTCCCTGGTGCGCCGTCGCGATGTGGACCCAGAGGTACCCCGCGTGGCCGATCGGCGAGCCGGCCAGCATGAACAGGTACGCGGCGACGACCGTGAAGAGGTGCGCGCGCGGCCTTCGCCGCCTCGTCGGGATGCCCCGGCCGGTCCGAACGGCGCGCAATGTCATGGGAGCCGCTTTGGTCGCGCGCCGCGCGTGAAGAGCAGCGTGCGCTGCTGCGCGCCGTAACGCGCCTTCACGATGTTCACCTGGTCGCCGAACAGCTCCGACGCCATTGCGTTCATCACCGTCGCGCCTCGCAGACCCTTCGGCGCGTCACCTTCCAGCTGGATCCAGAGGAGATCGTCGGTGAGCTTGCTGCCGCGCCAGCGGAGCGCGATCGGCTTCCCGTCGGCTCCGCGGATCACGAACTGCCGCGAGACGTAGGCGGCCTTGCTCCTGTCATCGATCGGCCCTTTTCTCGGGCCCGCGACCGCCGCCTCGAAGTCGTCCGCGAAGATGCGGATCACCGCCTGGACCTTGCTGGTCCGCGCGTCCAGGGTCAGGTCGGTGATGGTGGTGTGCAGCGGGTGCGCGATGGCTGCGGTGAGAGGCTGCAAGAGCAGCGTACCGAGCATCAAGCTCGCCCACTTCAGAGCGCGCGGCGACATGCTACCAGGGGCTCCGCTCGGCGGCCCACACCGCGGCGACCAGCGCGACGACCGACGACACCGCAAAGACGCGCACCCGCAGCGGCGAAGCGTGCACGCGCGGGAGCGGTATCCGGCCGATCAACGCGTCGAGCCCCGCGAAGGCGACGAAGGTCACCATCAGCACGGCCACCTGCCCGACCTCCAGCCCGACGTTGAAGCCCAGGAGCGGTACGGCCAGGTCGTCGACGAAGAGGCTGCGCAGGTAGTTCGCGAACCCCGCCCCGTGCACCAGGCCGAAGATCGCCGCGAATACCGGACGGTGGTACCCCTTCCCGAGCACCTTCTGACGGTCCCGCACCACGATGTTCTCCACCGCGGTCGCCACGATCGTGATCGGGATGAGGAACTCGATCAGCGCGGTCGGGAGGTCCAGCACGCCGGTCACGGCGAGCGCGAGCGTGATCGAATGGCCGATGGTGAACGCCGTGATGACCCGGAGCACCTCTCTCCAGTCGCTCGGCCGGTAGATCGCGGCCAGGGCGAGGAGGAAGAGCACGTGGTCCAGCCCGCGAACGTCGGTGATGTGCTGGAAGCCCAGCTGCAGGAAGGCGCCGAAATCAGACATCGCCCCTCCGCGCGCTCTTGCCCCACAGGCCGACTCTCTGGTACCACGGTCCTCGGGCGGCGGAGAGCGCCCGGCGCGCGGCCGGAGCGTGCGCCGGGTGGAAGCTCGGGTTGATCCGCAGCGCCTCCGCGAGGTGCTTTGCCGCGGAGGCGTCGTTCCCGAGCGCCCGGTCGATCATGCCGGCGTGATAGAGCAGCATCGCGTCACGGGTTCCGAGGCGCAGAGCGGTCTTCATCGCGGCTGCCGCCTCCTGGTTCCGCCCCACCTTGTGCAGCGCCCATGCGAGCAGATCGTACCCGTAGACGTCGCGGCGCGTCTTGAGCTCGGTCTCCGCGCGCGCCAGCACTTCCTCCGTCTGGGAGCCGCGGTCCAGCAGGAAGAGGCTCCAGTCTCGATGATACGCGCTCTTCTGCTCCTGGATCGAGATCTCCAGCACCTGCGCGTACTCGGCGGCGGCGGCCGTATCGCCGCGAGCGGCGGCTACCTCGCTCAGCATGATGAGGACGCTGGGATCGAGCACCTGCCCGAGCACGGCGTCCCCGTAGGCGGTGGATCTCTCCCAGTTGCGGCGTGCCGCCTCGAGGCGCGCCATAGCGGCCAGGATCCGGTAGTCACCGGGGAAAGCCGCGAGGCCTGCGCGGAAAGCTTCCTCGGCCTCGTCGAGCCTTCCGTTGCGAAGCTCCAGGTCGCCAATGCGCAGGTGCATCCACGCGGCGCGCTCTCCGGCGATTCGACCGCCCCGGAGTGCCGCTTCGCGCGTGGAGTACAGAAGCGTGCGAGCCTCGTCCGTGCGGCCGGTGAGCTCGAGCCAGTGGGCGAGCCGCGGCGCGACGTCCGGGTCCGACCGGTTCGCCTCTACGGACCGGAACATGGCGGCGGCGGCGCGATAGTCGCCAAGCTCCAGGTTGATTTCTGCTAAATGTGCCCGGAAGGCGGGGCTCTCTGGATCCGACGACAGCAGCCTCTCGGCCGCTTGGCGCGCTTCAACGAACCGATGCTGCTCCAGCAGGGTGAGGGAGAGAGTTCCCCACGAGTCGGAATTGTAAGCCTCACGTAGCTTGAGCGATTGACGCGCGGCGCTCTCCGCCTGCAGTACATACTCGTAGTTGCCGGTCTCTCGCGCGCGCTGCAGGTAAAGGTTTGCGAGCAGGGCCTGGTCTCCAGCGCTGAACGGATCCTCTCGAGCCCGCTCCGAGAAGGTGGAGATCAACCGCTCCAGTCTCTGGTCCGGAACCGAAGTGACCGCGTCCGACACGGCGGTCGCCGCCGGGCGTTCCCGGGACGAGACCTCCGCCACCCCCCATCCCACCGCGATGAGCAGGGCCACAGCCCCGGCCGAGCGGACCGCGATGTCACGTTTCATAGGCTCCTCCTGCGGGCGAACCGGTCGCCGGCCCGGAGGCCGACGACCGGTTCATCCTGCACGTTACAGGCTCGGTTCAGGGAGGTACGGGAAGGTATTCGGGAACGGCTTGTCGTTCGAGTCGACGTTGTCGGTGACCAGCCCGGGGCTGTTGTTCGTCATGTCACCGAGCGCGGAGCCGAATACCACGCTCAGTGACGTGTCGACCACGTCGTCGGACGGCTTCCGGCCGCCGTAGCCGCCGGTCGGGTCCGTCACCTGGCTGAGGTAACCAACACTCATGTTCGTCGACATGTTGCCCGCCGTGGCGCCGGCCTGCCGGTTGGTGAACACCCGGATCTTGTCGCCCGGGTCGGAGGTCGTCGTACCGATCAGTGCACCCGCGATCGCACGCCCGTACGCTTCTTCGCGCTGCGCAACCGTGGTGACGAAGTTGACGATGTCGTCGGTAAACTGCGCCGGGTCCTGGATGGCCGGGAACGCGTCATAAGCGTCGTGCTCACGCTTCTGCACGAAGGCCTCCATCACCAGCGGGTTCGCCAACCTCTCCATCTGCTCGAACCGCCTGTTGGTGTTCGTGGAGAAGGTGGAGTCGAACGCCGCGAACGTGGGCGTCGTCGTCTCGGCCTGCATCGGGTCTTCCTGTTCGCACGCCGTGCTGCCGACCATGATCGTCAGCGCAGCGACAGCGGTCGAGATTCGTGTCAGGTTCAACATGGATAAGTCCTCTCCTAATCGGGTCGCAGTGATTTCGTGGAGCGTAGACGTCAGCGGCTGGCAGTGGCCCAGATTCCGAGCTGCCCGTTACCCTGACCCCGGGTGAGCTGCGATTCCGGAAGCTCGACGACGATAGCGAGGGCGTTCAACCCACGAAGGAAGTCTGCAGCGCAGCCGAAAGCCGCGTTGAACTGGCTCTGGTTCTGGTTCGGCATACCGTTCGTGCACCTCGGGCGGAACGTGCTGGCGATGGTGCCGATCGGCGCCGGAACGACACCGCCGATGGTCGACAGCGACCCCTGGGTCGGACGCCGATCTGGAATGATACGGAAGAACTGCTCCAGGTCCACCCAGAACGGGTCGTCGCGAAGCCCGGCGAATACCTGGATCTGGCCGGCGGCCGCAGCGCCCGAAGCGGCGAGGTTACCTTCGATGTTCCTTTCAGTCGCCCCGCGGCGGATGGTCGGCGTCGTCGTAACGAACAGATCGCGCACGCCGGACCCGAACAGGCCATTGTCCCGCGGCGCCGTCGGACCCATGACGTCCACCGTCTGTGCGCCAGTCGTCAGCTCATCGAACGAGAACTGGATCACCTGATCCGCGTGGCCATCCTGGTTGTTGTCGATCTTGAACTGGTAAAGCGCGTTAGGATCGAAGTTGGCCCGCTGCCCACCGGTCACGCCGGCGAACTCCCGCCGCGAGATCGGCGAACCGACCGTCATCGCCAGCACGATCCGATCGTCAGTCCTTCCCGGGAAAACGTACACATCGGTGATGTCCATCTTGGGGTTCAGCTCGGTCATGGCGGTCTGCTGGTGATCAGACCCGATGAGCTGCTGCACTCCGACTCCCGCTCCGCCGATCCCGGCCAGCAACAACGCTGGGATCACGACCTTCTTTTGAAACAGCCTACGCATACGTACCTCCCACGAGTGTGGATTCCGCGAGCCAGATGCCTTCTGACCCGCACGGGACCGGTCACTTCCCACTGATGCTGACCTCGCAGCGTCGAAACCCGTGGACAGACAACGTCCAACCCTGGTCGCTGTACCTCCCCGTCGGGCGGCACACTCTCCTGGCTCCTTCGTCTGCACAGCTACCACCCAAGCCTTGCGCAAGCGGGCAATGTGCACTGGCGCAGGTTCCACACCCCCGGGGCCTCTTTGTAGCACCTCTGTCGAGGAAGCTCCGTCTGCTACATCACTCCATGGGCACCCGTCTTAACCATCGCAATTCACAAAAAATGTCGGCAACCGGGAGTGGGGTCCCGATCTGGCGATGTCAGCGACGTGGGAGCGTCGAATCGTAATGTTTACCGGGGCAGGACGTGAAAGCGGAGAGGGTGCGAGAGCGCGTCCGCCGCGCCTCGCACCCTCTCCGCTTCGGATCTGTCGCCGCTTCGTGGGTTACCGCTCGATGGGGACGCGGACGGTGTTGCCCCACTCTGTCCAGCTGCCGTCGTAGTTGCGGACCTTCTCGTAACCGAGCAGGTAGGTGAGCACGAACCAGGTGTGGCTGCTGCGCTCACCGATACGGCAGTAGGCGACGACCTCGTCGTTCGGGGTAAGCCCGGCCTCGCCCTCGTAAATCGCGCGGAGCTCCTCCGCCGTCTTGAACTCCCCCGTTTCGGGGTTCACCGCCCGGGCCCACGGCACGCTCTTGGCGCCGGGAATGTGGCCGCCGCGCATCGCACCCTCCTGCGGGTAATCGGGCATGTGCAGCTTGGCGCCGCTGAATTCGTCCGGGCTGCGCACGTCCACCAGCTTCTTCTTGGCCTCGATGTGCTTCAGCACGTCCTGCTGGAAGGCGCGGATCTTGGAGTCGTCGCGCTTCGGGGTCGGGTAGCTCGACCCGGAGTACTGAGGGACCTCGGTGACCATCGGCCGGCCCTCGTCCTCCCACTTCTTCCGACCGCCATCCATGACCTTCACATTGTCGTGCCCGAACAGGCGGAACACCCAGAGGGCGTACGTGGCCCACCAGTTGTTCTTGTCGCCGTAGAAC
>JAHWJV010000193.1 GCA_019348265.1 Gemmatimonadota bacterium | reverse complement strand
GCATCTCCGCGACCGTGCCTTCAGCGATGCTCGCGGTGAGGCGATCCACGAACCGGTCGGCGCTCTCGTACTGGACTGCCGCGTCTGGATCGGTGGCGCGCGCGAGGTGGCCGATCGCGGTCAGGAGGTGGGTCTTCCCCGCCCCGCCCGCGCCGATCACCACCAGCGGGTTGTAGCTGCGCCCGGGTGACTCGGCGACCCGGCGGGCCGCGGTCGCGGCGAGCAGGTTCTCCGCCCCGATCACGAAGCGGGCGAATACGAGCTCGGGATCTAGCGCGCGGTCCATAATCAGCGGGTAGCGCTCTCCGGCCGCTGGAAGCGCGCGTTCAGTCGCTCGAGCACCTGCTCGGAAATCCCCCGCAGGGTCTCGAACACGCCCTTTCCGGCCGACGCCGAGGCTTCGTAGCAGGGGGCGCCCCGGTAGTTCAAGGTCGCATCCAGCTCTTCACGCGGCATGGCCTCCGGAAGGTCGCGCTTGTTGAGCTGCAGGCAGAGCGGAAGCGTGCGCGGGTCCACGCCCTGAGCGAGGAGGTTGTCCTGCAGATTACGATAGCTGTCGATGTTCTCCTCGCGCCTGCTCGGCTGGCTGTCGGCGATGAAGACCACGCCGTCGGCGCCCTGCAGGACGAGCTTGCGCGTCGAGTCGTAGTAGACCTGCCCGGGCACGGTGTAGAGCTGAAAACGCACCTTGAACCCGGAGATGGAGCCGAGATCGAGTGGCAGGTAGTCGAAAAAGAGCGTGCGATCGGTCTCGGTCGCGAGGGAGATCATGCGCCCGCGACGGTCCTCCGGCAGGTGCGCGTGGATGTGCTGCAAGTTCGTCGTCTTCCCGGACCGCCCGGGTCCGTAGTAGACGATCTTGCAGGTGATCTCCCGCGTCGAGTAGTTGACCAGCGACATGGCCGCCTATCCCTCCGGAGTCAGAGGATCGGCGCCGCGTGCTCGGTCGAGGCCGGCGTTCAGCTCGGCCTCGAACCGGCCGGCCGTCGGCGGCGCGCCACCGCTCCATTCGATCGCCCCGACCGTGCGGGCGAGATCGGCGAAGTGCACGCGCACCAGCCCGATGGTGGTCTCCTCTCCGAACGACGTCAGCAGGATCAGCTCGCCGGTGGGACCCGGCAGTGGCCCGAGAAAAATCTGGTGCTCTCCCACGCCCTGGTAGAGCTGCTCGAAGCCGGACTGCCCGAGCATCCCTGCGAGCGCGCGCGACGCCGACTGGATACCGGCGCCCAGCGTGGCGAACGCCGCGATGTCGAGCTCGCGCGAAAACCCGCGCTGCGCCACGATTTTGCCGCTCCCCTCGGTGACGAGCAGAAGGCGCACGCGAGCCTCGCGGACGAAGTGGTCCAGCGCCGGGTCGAGCGACTTCAACAGCTCCTCGGCGGTTCCACCGCCCGCAGTCGAACCTGAGCGGGCGTGCCGGTGCGCGAGAGCCAGCGCGCTCGCGACCCGGTCGTCCCGGGGGTCGTGCCGCGCGGCCTCCTGGAGGTGCCGCGCCGCCGCGCTCCAATCGCGACGCTCCAGGCTGAGGTAGCCGATCGCTCGACGCGAGGGCTGGTGCTCCGGGTCGAGGCTCAGCGCGATGTCCAGCTCGTCGAAGGCCTTCTCCATCTCACCGCTCTCGCGGTAGATGCGGCCGAGAAGGAAGTGCGCGTCGACCTGCTCCGGGTGACGCTCCAGCCCGCGCACGCACAGCCGCCGCGCCACCTCGAGGCGGCCTTCGCGTCTGTACACCTCCGCCAGCGGAAGGAAGCTCGTGCTCCCCGGGTCCTTCGCCACCTCCTCCTGCCAGCGGCGGACCTGTGCCGCGTCGATGGGCGGGCTCATTCCGCTTCCTCCTGGAGCAGCTTCTGTAGCTCGGTCACGAGGGCATCTGCGCGCGCGGCCCGGTCGCGCTTCCCGTTCACCGACCCGGGAAGCCGCAGGTAGGTCTGGAGGGCGGTCGCGGCGCGGCTCAGGTCTCCCACTCGCAGTGAGGCCATGCCCAGTGAGTAGTAGGCGCTGCCCAGCAGCGGATCGTAGCGGACCGCCGACTCCAGGTACTCCACGGCGCGTCGCCACTCGCCGCGGCGGGACTCCAGCTCCCCGCCCAATGCGTGCAGCTCGCCACGCTCAGGGTTGGCGCGGAGCAGCTCCGCCAGCCGCCGCTCCGCCTCAGCGAAGCGACCGGCCCGCAGCTCCGACTCCACCTGCGCCTCCGGGCGCTCGGCGGGCGAGGCCGCCTCGGACGTCGGGGGAGCGCGGCGGTGACGCAGGTCCACGACGCCAGTGGCGACCAGCGAGAACACCGCCTTCGCCACCTCGAACTCCGCGCGTCCGAGCAGGTGGGCGATCGAGCGCAGCGTGCGCTCGCCGTCTACCGCGGCCAGCACCTCCCATTCGGCGGGCTGCAGCGCCAGCACGCCGCCCGGTTCCTGATCGCCCTCCACCAGCCCGGGAATCACCTCGGTGTCGGGGGGCGCATCCGACAACGTACTCCACTCGTCCATGCGCCGCAGCGACTCGAGCAGCAACCCCTCTGTCGAGACGCGCAGCGAGACGGGCCCAGGGTCACCAACCGGCGACTCCTCGAAGTGGAAGTCGCCCTCCGTCCAGCGCATCAGGTCGAAGGCGGTCTCCTCCACCTGAAAGCGCAGCTGCCGCTCGACCTCTTCGCGCGGGATGCCGTGCCCCTCCACGAGGATCGCGCCGAGCCGGCGCCCCGGCGCCGAAACCTGCTCCGCGAGTGCGCGGTCCACCTGTCGCTGCGCCGCCTTCCCGGCGGTGACGAGGAGCTGGCCGAGACGCGGCGCCTCGCCTGGCGCCCGCGCTCCGACCACCGCTCCGCGGTCGAACTCCAGCTCGGCCGCAAGGGACGAGCGCGTGCTCCGCACCGTCAGCGTTCCCGTCTTCCTGGAAAGGTGGATGAGCTGGAGCAAGTCGGGCAGGCCGAGCTCGTGCAGTGGACCCTGGATCGGCATCGGCTAGGCGGAGGCTCGCGTGGATGCCCGACCGCGCTGGACCAGCGCGCTCGCCGCTCTCTCTGCTCGTGCCGCGACATCACCCGCCGGCGCCGCCTCGATCACGGCGCGCCAGTGCCCGAGCGCCTCGCGGATGGCGCCCTCCTCCGCCGCAACGCGCCCCAGCTCGAGCCGGGCTTCGTGCGCCTGCGGGTCCAGCCGGAGGGCACGCGACAGGGCAAGCCGCGCGTCGGCTCGGCGCCCCTCGCGCGCGAGCACCACCCCGAGCTCACGCAGCGCGGTGAGGTGGTACGCATCGGCGGAGAGGATCTCCGCGAGCAGCTCGATCGCCGCGCCGGTTCGCCCCCGCTCCGCCTCCACCCGCGCAAGCGTGAGCTGCGCGTCGGCGTAGCCCGGCAGCAGCGCGAGCGCCGCGGCGCAGTCCTCCGCCGCCTCGTCCAGCCGTCCCCCCCGGAGCAGGAGCCGGGCGAGATCGACTCGGGCGGCGACGTACTCCGGATCGAGCTCGATTGCGCCGCGCAGGGCGCGCTCGGCATCCGAAGGGTTTCCGGCAGCGAGGGCGGCCGCGCCGAGCTGTCGGCGCGTGATGGCGTCGTCCGGGAGCAGCTCCGCCAGACGGGTGAAGGCCGCGACCGCCGCGTCGGCCGTTCCACCGGCGAGCGCCGCCTCCCCGCGCAGCCGGAGCGCCTCCGGGTGGTCGCGGAGCCGCTCCTCGATTGCCTCCGCCGCGGCAGCCGCTTCCGCTGTCCTCCCCAGGCTCAGCAGCGCGCGTCCTCTCCCCAGCACCCCACGAGTGTGGTCCGCCTGCCACTCCGCGTCACCCACCCGGGCGAGCGCGGCGTCGAACCGCTCCAGCGCCTCGCCGTAGAGCTCCTCCCGCAAATAGATTTCCCCGGTGAGCAGCGCCGCCTCGACGGGGTCGCCGCCGGAGAGCGCTACGCGCCGCACCTCGGCCAGCGCGCGGACCAGGAGGCCCCTACCGATCCATTCGCGGGCGCCGGTGAACGGGTCGCCTCCGGAGCGCGGCGCCGCCGGAGCCTCTGCTGGCTGGATCTCGCGGAAGAGCGGCTCCAGCGCCTCCCGCTCGAAGCGGAACGCGCTCACCGGATCCCCTGTGGCGAGCTGGGTCGCCGGGTCCAGCTCGGGCGCGAGTACCTCCGCGTACTCGAACTGGACGTCCACGGCCAGGCGGTACCGCGCGGCGGGGAAGTACGGGTTCAGCGCGAGCGCGCGCTTCGTCTCCCGCAGTGCGGCGTCATAGTCCCCCAGCCGGGACAGGACGAACCCGAGGTGGTAGCGCGCATCGGCCGCGTCGGGCGCGATCTCGACCGCTCGCACCAGCGCGTTCCGCGACGCATCGAATTCTCCGAGCTCGGCCAGTAGTCGGCCGATCCCCACCCACGCCGCCACGGCCCGGGGGTCGCTCTGCGCCGCGATCCGATAGGAGCGGAGCGCCTCGTGCGGCCGGCCAGTCTCGGCCGCGTACAGGCCCACGTTGCACCAGGCATCGGCGAAGGTGGGGTGGTGCTCGACCGCCCTGGACAACGCATCCGCGAGGAACGCCGGCTCCCCGCGATGCAGGCGAGCCACCCCGAGATTGTTCCAGGCCAGCGCGTACGCCGGGTCCCGCTCCAGGGCCGACCGATAGCATCGTTCCGCCTCCTCCACGTCCCCGCGCTGATGCAGCGCCACGCCCAGCTCGTTCCACAGCTTCGGGCTGCTCGGGTCCGCATCCAGGAGGCGGCGATACAGCTCCTCGGCGAGCCCGCTCTCCCCCTGGAGGAGCCGCACCTCCGCGAGCGCCTGCCGCACGACGGACGGGTCCTCACCCGCCGCGAGCGCCTGCTCCAGCTCCCGACCAGCGTCCCCGTACAGCCCCTGCTGACGAAACGTGACGGCGACGTGGTACCGCGACAGGAAGCGGTCCGCCAGCGGCGACGGCCGGGCAGCGCGGACGCCGATCGGCTCGCCCGAGCGGGCCACGCTGTATCGGTCGAGAGAAAGGTTGGTCTCCGCATTGTCCAGCGCAGGGTTCAACTCGAGTGCGCGGGCGGCTGCCGCGGCCGCGAGCTCCGCCTCCCCCAGCTCCTCCAGCACCTCACTCAGGAGGTAGTGTGCCTCCGCGTACTCCGGATCGAGATCGAGCGCACGCTCGAGGGCTTCGCGCGCCTCCTCGTTCAGACCACGGTGATATCGGATCTCGCCGAGGCTGAAGTGAACCGCGGCCGTCTCGGGCTCGCGCGTGAGGGCGCGGCGGAGCCACGCCTGCGCCGCATCCAGATTCCCCGCCGTTTTCTCCGCCTCCGCCAGATCGGTGAGTGTCTGCGCATCCTCCGGAGCGGCCGCGAGCAACCGGGTAAGCTCGCGCACGGCGGCGGCCGGGTCTCCGGCCCGGAGGTGAGCCCGCGCGATCGCGCGCCGGATGGAGAGGTCCGCCGGGTCCTGAAGCGCGAGCTCCGTCAGCTCCGCGATTCGCCGCTGGTGATATCCCGTGTTCGAGTAGACGATGTCCAGGTTCCGCTGTGCGACGCGCATAGACGGATCGATCCGCAGCGCACGCTGGAACTCCGCGAGCGCCTCGTCCAGCATCCCCTTGTTGAAGTAGAGAACGCCCAAATTGTTGTGCGCGCCCGCGTCCGCGGCATCGATCCGCTCGGCCAGGCCGAGCAGGATGCGGCGGTCGCGCTCGGAGCGCGGCGGCGCGGGCGATTCCGGGGCCACGGGAGTGGTCACCGCGCGAGTATCCGCTGGGCGCCGAGCGCGGGTGCCGCCGCCGACCCGTCGGCGGCGATTTTCCGTGCTCCGCTGGTCCTTCCGGTCACGGGCATGCCACTGGTCCTGGTGAGGGAGAAAGGAGGCGCTGGGGGAGGAGGTCCGGATGGAAAGATGCCGCGGCCGAAGAGCTGAACATCGTGCTTCCGGAGCCCGGGTCAGGGCGCCGAAGTATACCCCAAACAACGACATAGCGTCAAGCGAGACCCGGGTCGGCGCCGCGGACCCAGTCGATCACCGCCTGCAGATCCGCGGGCGGCGGCGCTCGGAAGCGCAGCTCCTCACCGCTGCGCGGATGCGGGAAGCGAAGATCCCACGCGTGCAGGAACTGACGCGGCGTCCGCTTCGCCAGCTCGAGCGCGAAGCCGCGCGAAGCGCCCGAGAAGCCACGCTCCCTGTCCTTCCCGTAAGTGTCGTCACCAACCACCGGATGGCCGCGCTGAAGCAGGTGTACGCGAATCTGGTGCGTTCGCCCGGTCTCGAGCTGCGCCTCCAGCAGGTCCGCCGCCGGCCAGCGCTCCAGCCGCCGGAAATGCGTCACTGCCCGACGTCCACCCTCCACCACCGCCATGCGCAGCCGGTCCATCGGGTTCCGCGCCATCGGCGCATCGACCGTGAACCGCTCCTCCGGCAGATGTCCCCAGGCGGCGGTCAGATAGCGACGTCGCACTCGCCGACGCCGAAGCTCCTCCGCCAGCACCCGATGCGCCGTATCCGTCTTGGCTACGATGAGCAGACCCGAGGTGTCCTTGTCGAGGCGGTGAATGATCCCCGGCCGCAGCACGCCGCCGATCCCCGACAGATCTCCCACCGCGTGGAGCAGCGCGTTCACGAGCGTGCCGCTGCGGTGGCCGGGCGCCGGGTGCACGACCATCCCGGCGGGCTTGTCGATGACCAGCAGGTCCGCGTCCTCGTACACGACGTCCAGCGGAATCGCCTCAGCCTCCACAGCAGACGGCTCCGGTGCCGGGACCCGGACCCGGACCCGGTCTCCCGCAACCGGCACCTCGCGCTTCCGCGGAGCGGCGCCGTTGAGGAGCACGTGCCCTCCCTCGATCAGCCCCACCACGCGTGAGCGCGAGAGCTCCAGGCGCTCCGCCAGGTAGCTGTCG
>JAHWJV010000192.1 GCA_019348265.1 Gemmatimonadota bacterium | reverse complement strand
TCGCGATTTGCGCATGGAGCTGTACATCAACAAGGGCCGCGGCTTCGTGCTCGCCGAGCAGCATCCGATCCCCCGCGGAATGCCCGCGGATCTGGTTCGGGTGGACGCGATCTACAACCCGGTTCGCCGGGCCAACTTCGTGGTCGAGGAGACTCGCGTCGGGCAGCGGACCGACTTCGATCGTCTGGTGCTCGAGATCGAGACCAACGGCGCGATCGACGTACCGACCGCGGTGCAGTACGCTGCGCGGCTGGCGATCGAGCACTTCAGCTTCCTTGCTGGCAGCCGGCCCGAGTGGTCGGAGGAGCGTAGCTGGGGGAACGGCGCTGGCGCCGCGGGCTCGCGGTCCCCGTTCACCGGGGGGACGCCGGTTCCGACCCGCCTGCAGGACGTGCTCAACCGGCCGATCGAGGATCTCGCCGAGCTGAGCGTCCGGAGCCGGAACAGCCTCCAGAAGGAGAACATCCAGACCGTGCGCGATCTGATTCAGCGCACCGAGGACCAGATGCTCTCCATCGACAACTTCGGCAAGAAGTCGCTTCAGGAGATCAGCGACTTCCTGTCAGGTCAGGGCCTCCGCTTCGGAGTTCGGCTGGCGGAAGGCGACAACGGCACCCTCTGGTGGTCAGAGGGCGATGAGGATGGTGGAGCCGACCAGGCTACGGACGAGCAGAACCCGGCGTAACGGGCCTCAGGGAGATATAGAGCATGCGACACGGTAAGAAAGGCCGGCAGCTTAGCCGGACGGCGAGTCACCGGGAGGCACTCCTGCGCAACATGGCGACCAGCCTGTTCCTGCACGGACGGATCTCGACCACTACGGCGAAGGCGAAAGAGCTCCGGCCCTTCGCCGAGCGCCTTATCACCATCGCCAAGCGCGGTGACCTGCACGCGCGGCGCCTCGCGGGCCGCAAGATCCAGGACCGCGACGTTCTGGTGAAGCTGTTCGACGCCATCGCACCGCGCTTCGCGGAGCGGCCCGGCGGCTACACCCGGGTGCTGAAGCTCGGGCATCGCCAGGGCGACGGGGCGGAGATGGCGCTGATCGAGCTCGTCGATCGCGGCGAGTAGTCGATCGACTGGCAGGATGTCGAGCGGCCCCGCCGGATTATCCGCCGGGGCCGCTCGACATTCACCGGCAGAGTGCCAACCACGAGAAGGGTCCCTCCGTCACGGATGACCAAGGGACCCCTTTCTCAATTACCAGCCGGTCGCGCAGAGGGAGGTCAGCCCGCCTTCTGCACCTTCCCGGCCGAGAGGCACTCGGTGCAAACGCGAACGCGCTTCCGCGTCCCGTTCTCGGTCACGATACGGGCAGGCTGCAGGTTCGGGAGCCAGCGACGCTTGGTCTTGTTGTTGGCGTGGCTGACGTTGTTCCCGCTCCGCGGACCTTTTCCGCAAACAGCGCAAATCGCGGACATGTAGTCTCTCCTGTGCGAACACGATTGGGGTCTAGCCGGTCAATCTACCAGACGCGCGACGGCTGGTCAACCGGGGGTTGTGCAACACCGGTTGGCCGGATGAGCCGGCCGCGGGCAGCCGCGCCTTTCCCGGATGATAAATCGTAATTACATTTCGAGATTGATTTCGGCCGGGCCCGTTCATTTACGCAAGCTTTCGCTGTCGAATTGGGTCGCCTCGCCCTCGCGAGTCGACACGCGTTGATTTCTCCGATACCTTCTCTCGAGGTTTAAGCATGGACCAGGCGAGTCAGCGGCTTCTCGCGAGGATCGAAGATCGGACTGCGGTGCTCGGCGTCGTCGGCCTCGGATACGTGGGTCTCCCGCTCGTGGTAGAGATGGCTCGGAGCGGTTTCCACACGATCGGATTCGACGTACAGGATGCAGTGGTTGAAAACATCAGCCGCGGTGAGAGCCACATCCAGGATGTCCGTTCTGAGTCTCTCTCTGAACTCGTCCGGGCCGGCTACGTAGAGGCCACCACGGATCTTTCACGACTCGCGGAGTGCGACGCCATCTCCATCTGCGTCCCCACCCCGCTGAACAAGATCAAGGACCCAGATCTGTCGTTCGTGGTCAGCTCCGCCCATGCGATTCTGCACGCGCTGAAGCCCGGTCAGTTAGTCATCCTCGAATCGACAACTTATCCGGGTACGACGCGTGACGTAGTGCTCCCGATCCTGGAAGAGTCGGGCCTGCGGGCCGGGCGCGATTTCTTCCTTTGCTTCAGCCCGGAGCGCGTGGACCCGGGCAACGCGGTCTGGCACACGCGGAACACGCCCAAGGTGCTCGGAGGCGTCACGCATATCTGCACGGACGTCGGGACGGCGCTGTATCAGACGGTGTTCGACACGATGGTTCGCGTGGAAAGTTCCGAGGCGGCCGAGCTGGTTAAAGTGTACGAAAATACGTTCAGGATGATCAACATCGCGCTAGCGAATGAGTTGGCGCAGGCGTGCGACCGGCTCCGGGTGGACGTCTGGGACGTCATCGAGGCGGCGGCCACGAAGCCGTTCGGGTTCATGAAGTTTACTCCGGGTCCGGGCCTGGGCGGCCACTGCATCCCGCTCGATCCGCACTACCTGTCGTGGAAGATGCGGACGTTGGCATTCCGGACGCGGATGATCGAGCTCGCGAGCGAGATCAACGCGGAAATGCCGGCTTTCGTGCTCGCCAAGGTGGGAGACGGGCTGAACGAGGACCGGAAGTCGGTGAAAGGGAGCCGCGTGCTCGTGGTGGGAATCGCGTACAAGAAGGATATTGACGACATGAGGGAGAGCCCGGGCCTGGAGGTCATGCGTCTGCTCCAGGACAAGGGCGCGCGAGTAGAGTACCACGATGCCTTCTGCCCGATCATACACGACGACGGCCATACGCCGCTGCGCGGGCTCCCCGCGCGAAGCGTGGAGCTGACGCCCGAAAGGCTGCGGAAGACAGACGCGGTGGTGATCGTTACGGATCATAGCACGGTTCCGTATCCGCTCATTGCGGAGCACGCAAGCCTGGTGGTCGACACCCGCGGCGTGATGCGCAAATTCGGAGGGCGTGCTCGCGTAGTCGGGCTCTCGGGACCGTCTTCGGTGGCGTCCGAGCCGAACCCGGTGCTGGCTCTGGCTGAAAGATAGCTCCGCATCGACCACTGTTCATGCGAGGCGACCGCCGCGAACCCGCGCGGCGGTCGCTTTTTTTGAGCCTCGGCACGCGGGCCAGGGGCGCGAATCGCGTTGACACCGTCGTGCATCGCGAATAGCTTGAACCGCTTTCTGGACCGGGCCTTCCGATCCCTCCGCGAACCTGACTGATCGCCCAGGGCCTCCAGTTCCGACCTCGAAATCGTTCATGAAGAGAGCGTTGATTACGGGCATCACCGGCCAGGACGGTAGCTACCTCGCCGAGCTGCTGCTGGAGCAGGGATATCAGGTGTTCGGGGTGGTCCGCCGGAGCTCGACCTTGAACTTCGAGCGGATCGCCCACATCCAGGACCAGCTCGAGCTGGTACCTGCCGATCTCGCTGATCAGAACTCTCTTTTCTACGCGCTCCAGCAGACAGAGCCGGACGAGGTCTACAACCTCGCGGCGCAGAGCTTCGTCCAGACCTCCTGGAGCCAGCCCATCCTCACGGGGGATGTGACGGCTCTGGGCGTGACGCGGATGCTGGAGGCGATCCGGATCTTCAACAAGAACATCCGCTTTTACCAGGCGTCCTCGAGCGAGATGTTCGGGAAGGTTCAGGCCGTTCCGCAGTCGGAAGACACTCCGCTCTACCCGCGCTCTCCGTATGGCGTGGCGAAGGTTTACGGGCACTGGGCAACCGTAAACTATCGGGAGAGCTACGATATGTTCGCGGTCAGCGGGATCCTGTTCAATCACGAGTCGCCGCGTCGAGGGCTCGAGTTCGTGACGCGGAAGGTCTCCGACGCGGTTGCGCGCATCAAGCTGGGGCTGGCGAAGGAGGTGCGGCTGGGCAACCTGGACGCCAAGCGCGACTGGGGCTTTGCGGGCGACTACGTCCGCGCGATGTGGCTCATGCTTCAGCAGGAGCAGCCGGACGACTACGTGATCGCGACCGGGGAGACCCACAGCGTCGAAGAGCTGGTCCAGGTCGCATTCTCCCATGTCGGGCTCGAGTGGCGGGACTTCGTGGTGCAGGATCCTCGATTCATGCGGCCCGCCGAAGTCGATCTCCTGATCGGCGATCCGGCAAAGGCGCGCGACAGCCTGGGCTGGCAGCCGGCGGTCGATTTCGAGGAACTGGTGAAGATGATGGTGGACGCGGATCTGGAGCGGCATCATCGCGCGCGGCACATGGATTCGTACGCAGCCGGCGTCTGACGTCGTGCGAATCCTGGTGACGGGGGCGGACGGGTTCGCCGGAACACACCTTCTCGCGGAGCTCTCCCGCACGGGCACGCACCAGATCACGGCCGGAGCGTACGGCTCAGTGGGGCGCGAGACCGACGAGTCGGGGGTACGTTGGGTATCGCTGGACGTCACGTCCCAGGAGTCGACACGTGCGGTGATCGCCGAGTCCGGCCCGGAGCTGGTGTACCACCTGGCCGGCCAGGCGTCGGTCGGGGAGTCGTTCCGCTCGCCGCAGCAGACGTGGGAGGTGAACGCCACCGGAACGCTGTGCGTGCTCGAGGCGCTGCGACAGGAGGGGCTCAGCACGAGTCGGCTCCTGCTGACGAGCTCGGCGGAAGTATACGGCGACGCGGCGGAGCAACCGGTGCCCGAGCCGACTCCCCTACGGCCTCTGACGCCGTACGGCGCGTCCAAGGCGGCCGCGGAGATGATAGGCGCGCAGTTCGCGCGGGCGGGAATGGTCGAGGTGGTGATTGCCCGCAGCTTCAACCAGATCGGCCCAGGCCAGGACGAGCGCTTCGTCCTGCCCAGTCTGGCACGCCAGCTGGTGCGGATTCTTCGGGGCGCGGAGGAGCCGGAACTGCACGTTGGAAATCTGGACGTGCAGCGTGACTTCCTCGACGTTCGCGACGGCGTACGCGGATACGTCGCCATCATGGAGCGCGGACAGAGCGGCGAGGCGTACAACGTATGCTCCGGCGAAGGCCGCCCGCTTCAGGAGGTGGTCAGCAGGCTTGTGGAGCTCTCAGGGACCGGTGCGCGGATCGTCGTCGACGCGGCGCGGGTGCGCGCCGTCGACATCCCGATGCTGGAAGGAGATCCGACGCGCCTGCGGTCGCTGGGCTGGTCGCGGACCGTGCCGCTGGCCCAGACGCTCGAGGATCTGCTTGCCGACGCGAAGGCGAGGACGCCGATCGATGGGTAGCGTATACCTCGTCGGAGCCGGGCCGGGTGATCCGAAGCTCCTGACGCTGCGCGCCGCGGAGCTGCTCGCGGCCGCGGACTTCGTGGTATACGACGCGCTGGTGCATCCGGCGATCCTGGAGCATGCACCGGAGCGCGCGGAACGGCAGTTCGTCGGCAAGCGCGGGGGCGAGACGTCCGTAAGCCAGGAGACGATTACGTCGCTATTGGTGGAGCTCGCCGGGCGATACGAAGTGGTGGTTCGTCTGAAGGGAGGCGATCCGTTCGTCTTCGGGCGCGGCGGCGAGGAGGCGGAGGCACTCGCGCTCGCCGGCGTGCGCTTCGAGGTCGTGCCGGGGGTGACGGCGGGGATAGCGGCCCCGGCCTATGCGGGGATCCCCGTGACGCACCGGGGGCTGGCCTCCTGCGTGACCTTCGTTACCGGGCACGAAGATCCGACCAAGGAGAGCAGCGACCTGGACTGGGCGCACCTCGCGCGGGTCGGAGGCACGATCGTCTTCTACATGGGCGTTCGCCGGATGGAGGAGAACCTCGGGCGGCTGGTAGCCGCGGGCCGTTCGCCGGATACGCCGGCCGCCCTCGTCGAGTGGGGGACCTATCCTCGCCAGCGCACGCTGACCGCGACGATCGGAACGCTGGTGGGGGAGGCCGAACGGGCGGGCGTTGGAGCGCCGGCGCTGGTGATCGTCGGAGACGTGGTAACGATGCGGGAGCGGCTGCGCTGGTTTGAGTCCCGGCCGCTTTTCGGCAGGCGCATCCTGGTTACGCGGGCGCGCGCTCAGGCGAGCGGCTTCGCCGCGCAGCTGGAGGCGCTCGGGGCCGAAGTGATCCAGTTCCCGACGATCCGCATTACTGGTCCGGCCGATGCCGAGCCGCTGCGTGCGGCGGTGAAGCAGGTCGACGGCTACGACTGGGTGGTGTTCACCAGCGTAAATGGGGTGGAGAGGTTCTGGAGGGAGATGCGCAGCTCTGGGCGGGACGCCAGGTCGCTTGCGGGCGTGCACCTGTGCGCGATCGGTCCGGCGACCGCGGCGGCGCTGGAGCTGGAAGGGGTGCGCGCGGACCTGGTCCCCGCGCAGTTCATCTCCGAGGCCGTGGCCGACGCGCTCGCCGATGAGGTCGATCTCACGGGTGCGCGGATCCTCCTGCCCAGGGCCGAGGTGTCCCGCGAGGCGCTGCCGGCGCTGCTTCGGGAGCGGGGCGCGACCGTCGATGAGGTCGCGGCGTACCGAACGGTTCCCGATTCGCGCGAAGCGGCGGAGCTGCGTATCCAGCGGGGTCCCGAACCCGCTCAGCCAGGCGTCGTCGGGCGGGCACTCGCCCAGGTGGGTGGTCATCGTGTGGCGATAGCACCGCATGATCAGCTCGGTGCTGTCCGCCAGCGTCCCGTCGAAGTCGTACAGCACAGCCCGGATCGGGCGAGAGGTCGTGCCGATCAAGGCGCGGCTACTTCTCGGTGTCGGCGATCGCGCGAACAGCGTCGCGTTCAGGCGTTCGGATGGAAGCTCTCGCAGGGCTCCTGCGACGAATCCCCAGGTAAACCTCGATGTCGTCCAACGATGCGTCTGCGTAGCCGCTCACTTCCGGGTCCGCCAGCAGCATCGTGAGCGCGGGCACGACGGAGTCGACGTCGAGAGTGCGCGTGAGCCGGGCGACATGCCCCAGCGCGGTAGCCGCATTCC
>JAHWJV010000191.1 GCA_019348265.1 Gemmatimonadota bacterium | reverse complement strand
TCCGATTCAGGCGCGTGCTGGCGCCGTACATCTTCAAGCGGGTCGGTCAGAACTTCAAGGCGTTCCACTTCGTCGAGTTCTCGTTCGGCTACAACCTCGAGATCGGCGATGACGTGGTCGTCCATCGCAACGTGCTCCTCGACGATCGCGGTGGGATCGTTCTCGGCAACCGCGTCTCGATCTCGGATTACGCCAACGTGTACTCCCACACGCACTCCATCGTCGACCAGCGCGACGTGTCCGCGATGCGCACCGTGATCGGCGACGACGTGCGCATCACCTACCACGCCACGATCCTCGCCGGAACCAAGGTCGGCGAGAACGCGATGGTGGGTGCGCTCGCGGTCGCGACGAAAGACGTGAAGCCCTGGCATGTGAACGTCGGAATCCCGGCGAAGTCGGTCCGCATCAAGCCGAACGCGCCGCCAGAAGCGTTCAACGTCGTCTGTCAGCCCGGCCGCGCGCCGACGGATGACGAGCAGCCCCCGCGAACCAGGTAAGAGCCTCGATGGAAACCGAGCTACCGAGCACCATCCCAGTCGCCTTCGACGATCCCCTGAACGCCCAGATCCTGGCCGTTTCCGAGGATCGCATCCATGGCTTCCACGAGGAGCCTTTCCAGGAGATCGCGCGGCTCGCAGGCGTGGAGCCCGCGCTGGTGCTCGAGCGCATCCAGGCCATGCTGGAGGCTGGAACGATCCGCCGGGTCCGCCAGACGCTGATGGCCACGAACCTCGCGCCCGGGGCGCTGGTCGCGTGGAAGGTGCCGGCCGACCGCGTGGACGACGCCTTCAACTACATGTTCGAGCAGGATCCCTTCTCCGGCCACGTCGTGATCCGCTCCACGGATGGAGACACCCCGGGCGCCGCGTACCGCCTCTGGACCACGCTGAAGGTGCCGCAAGGCTACTCCATGCGGAAGCACTGCGAGTACCTGCTCTCCCAAACGGGGGCGGAGGCCTACAAGCTGATGCCGGCGAAGCGCCTCTTCACTCTCGGGGTGGGGCACGTGCGGCGGCGTGGGCTGGAGCCCGGCGCCCGCGCGGACGAGCCGGGCGAGGTACACGACACCAACATCGTGGAGCTCACCGATCTGGAGTGGCGCGTCCTGGTGGCCCTCAAGCGCGAGTTCGAGCCCGAGGAGATTCACGATCAGCCATGGCTTCCCCGCGCGGAGGAGGCAGGCGTGCCACTCACCGAGTTCGTGCGGGTCGCTCGCTCTCTCAGTGAGCGGAAGGTCATCGGGCGCTTTTCGACCTTCCTCGAGCACGTGAAGCCTGGCGGCGAAGGGAAGCGCGTCACTCGCTATAACGCGCTGTTCCACTGGAAGGTGCCCCCCGGCCGCGAGATCGACGCGGGGCGCGAGGTCGGCCGCCACTTCATCATGACGCACGCGTACTGGCGTGAAGGCGGTCGCGACTTCGCGGACGTCAACGTCATGGGTGTCGCGCACGGCACCGACAAACAGCTCGTCCTCGAGCACAAGGCCGCGATCGACGCGCACCTCGAGGAGGCGGGTATCCCCGTCTCCTACACCAACGTCTTCTGGGGCGGCAGGAGCGAGATCAAGCCTTCGGAGATCTCGCCCTTCGCCTACGCCGAGTGGTGCCGCTCCATCGGTCTCGACCCGGAGGCGATGCGCGCGGACGCGTGAGCGGGGTACCCGTGCCGGCCACCCGTTCGCGCTGGATCTGCACTCGCGGCCCGGCGGTATGCCTGGAGCGGCCCGCGCGACGTCCCAGGTGACGGTACCCCCCTTACAGCGTCCCTCCATCCGGGTGTTTGCGCGGCACGTGGGCAGCTACCGAGCGTACGCGTCTCGCGGGCGCTGAGTTTCGCGTGGCGATCCCATGATGCCGCTACTCTCCCGCGTGGCGGCCCGCCTTCTGCAAGCCAGGGCGGGCGTATTCCGCCGGCCGCGGCGGTCGGCCCCGCTTTCCAGGTCGCCGACTCGCCGCCCGTTCCTACCATTTACTTGCTGAACCAAATGCCCGACCTGCGGGAGTATCTGGAAAGCAACCGTGAGCGCCACCTCGATGAGCTGGTGGAGTTCCTGCGCATCCCGAGCGTCAGCGCCAAGTCCGAACACCGCGAGGATGTGGCTCGCGCGGCCGGATGGCTCGCCGAGCGGATGCTGGAAGCCGGCCTCCGGACGGCCGAGGTGATTCCCACCGCCGGGCACCCGGTCGTGCTGGGCGAGTGGCGTGGTGCCCGCGGCGCGCCGACCCTGCTGGTCTACGGGCATTATGACGTCCAGCCGGCGGAGCCGCTGGACGAGTGGACGTCCCCGCCCTTCGAGCCCGCGATCCGGGACGGGAACCTGTACGCTCGCGGGTCCGTCGACGACAAAGGCCAGCTTTACCTGCACCTGAAGGCCGTGGAGTCACACCTCGCGGTTCGCGGATCGCTCCCGGTGAATGTAGTCTTCCTCATCGAGGGCGAGGAAGAGATCGGGTCGGCACACCTCCCCGAGTTCCTCCGGGCGCAGCGCGAAAGACTCGCGTGCGACGCCGTGCTCATCTCCGACACCACCATGTTCGCGCCGGGGCTGCCGTCGATTACCATGGGTCTGCGGGGGCTCGCTTACATGGAGATCCGCGTGCGCGGTGCGCGCAGTGACCTGCATTCGGGCTCGTACGGCGGCGCGGTGGCCAATCCGGCCAACGCGCTCGCGGAGATGATCGCGAAGCTGAAGGACGCGGACGGCCGGATCACGATCCCCGGGTTCTACGATTCGGTGCGCGAGCTCACCGAGGCCGAGCGGGAGGCGATGCGGGCCCTCCCCTTCGAGGAGGAGGAGTTCCGTGGGGAGGTGGGCGTGGCCTCGGTCGAGGGAGAACGCGGCTTCTCGACGCTGGAGCGCATCTGGGCGAGGCCGACTCTCGACGTGAATGGCCTGCTCTCCGGCTACACCGGCGAGGGCGCGAAAACGGTTCTACCGGGCCGCGCGATGGCGAAGGTCTCGATGCGCCTGGTACCGGACCAGGATCACGAGACGATCGAGAAGATGTTCATCGAGCACATCCGCTCGATCGCACCGCCCGGAGTCGCGGTCGAAGTAGAGGCGCTGCACGGCGGTCAGCCGTGGCGGGCGGACCCGACGGAGCCGATCTTCGCCGCCGCGGCCCGGGCGCTGGAGCGCGCATTCGGCCGCGCACCGGTCTTCGTGCGGGAGGGCGGCTCCATTCCCATCGTGCAGGCCTTTCAGCAGACGCTCGCCGCCCCGGTGGTCCTGCTCGGGTTCGGCCTCCCGGGCGAGAACGCCCACGCCCCGAACGAGTGGTTCTCCCTCGACAACTATGCCCGTGGCGCCGAGGCGATCGCGTACCTTTACGACGAGCTCACCGGTGGTTGAGCCAGTGATGCCTCAGCTGACGGAAGCGGCGGCGCGCGAGTGGGTGTCGGCCCATGTGTCCAGAGCGAGGGAGTTGGACATCGCGTCCAACCTCGCCTCGTGGGAGGCCGCTACGACGGGCACGGAGGACGCGCTGCGCACGTCGGCGGAAGCGCGTGCTACCGCGCGGCGCCTCTACTCCGACCCCGCGGGAGGGAGCGCCGTGCGCGCCTTTCTCGACGCTGGAGTCGTCGCCGACCCTGTTCTCCGGCGCGAGCTCGTGCTTCTCGATCTGCGCTTCACCGAAAACCGGCTCCCGGAAGAGGTGATCGACGAGCTCAGCGAGCGCGAGTCCGAGCTCGAGCGGATCTTCTACACCTTCCGCCCCGAGTTCGAGGGAGAGCCCGCGTCGAACAACACTCTGCTCGACGTTCTTCGTCATGAGAAGAACGGGGAGCGTAGGCGAGCCGCGTGGGAAGCCAGCAAGCAGATCGGCTCGCAGATCGCGCCATTGCTTCGGGAGCTGGTCGCCCGTCGCAACGCCGCGGCTCGGAAGCAGGGGTTCGACAACTTCTACTCCATGCAGCTCGCCCTCGAAGAGATCGACGAGCAGACACTGTTCGCCACACTGGACGAGTTCCGCTCCAGCAGCGATGCGCCCTTCGCCCGCGTACGCGCGCAGATCGACGAGGTGCTCGCCAAAAAGGTCGGCGTACGGCCCGACGAGCTATACCCGTGGCACTGGGAGGACTTCTTCGCGCAGGAGGCGCCGAGTGTAGGTGAGGTGGAGCTGGACGCCATGTTCGCGGGCCGTTCGCTCGAGGAGCTGGCGGCCACGTACTTCGCGGCGATCGGTCTGCCGGTTGAAGACGTACTCGCCCGCAGCGACCTCTACGAGCGCCCGGGGAAGGACCAGCACGCCTTCTGCACCGACATCGACCGCGAGGGCGACGTCCGTGTCCTGTGCAATCTTCGAGATACCGAGCGCTGGACGGGAACGCTGCTACACGAGCTCGGGCACGCGGCGTACGACAAGTTCCTGCCGCACGAGCTTCCTTATCTGCTCCGCCGCGCCGGGCACACGCTGCTGACCGAGGCGGTGGCGATGTTCATGGGGAGACTGACGCGGGACCCCGCCTGGCTCCGTGAGTCGCTCGGTCTCGGCATCGACGACGACCGGGCGCGCGACGTCGAGCGCCAGCTAGGCTGGGCGATGCTCGTCTCCGCCCGATGGATGCTGGTGATGGCCTATTTCGAGCGCGAGCTGTACCGGGATCCGAACCGCGCCGATCTGAACTCGCTCTGGTGGGATCTCGTCGAGTCGATCCAGCTGGTGCGGCGCCCACCCGGGCGAGACGAGCCAGATTGGGCCGCCAAGCTCCACCTGTCGCTTGCGCCGGTCTACTACCACAACTACCTGCTCGGCGAGTTCGTGGCGTCGCAGCTCGGCGGCGCGATCCGGGAGCGTCGAGGCGGCGAGTTGTCGCCGCGAGATCCCGCGATTGGCGACTTCTTCCGGAACGGCCTCTTCGCGCTCGGGGCGACGCGGCCCTGGAACGAGCTTCTGCAGGAGGTGACCGGTACGCCCCTCTCGACCCGCTACTTTCTGAGCGACTTCGTCACGGGCGCCGGAGCGAGGTAAGCGGCTCTCCCAGCCTGATCGGGGCGCCCGGCCGGAGGTCGGGCCGTAAGGCCCCCGCGCCGGGTTCGAGCAGCAGCACGACGGTCGAGCCGAGGTGGAAAGCCATGATCTCGTCCCCGAGCGCGACGCGCACCGGTGGGTCGTAGCGGTGCACCGTCCCCGCCACCCCCCGGCGGTTCGTCACCGACCGCGCCTGCGTCGTAGCTGACGGCCCCTCTCCTGGCAACCCGCCCGTCCATTCGGGATCGAATGCGGCGGAGATCCGCCCCACGTTGTACGCCCCCACAGCCACCACCGCGACCCTCCCGTGGACGCCGTCCAGGTACGCGACCAGCCTCTCGTTCCGGGAGAAAAGGTTCGCGACGTGAGACACCGCTGCCTCGTTCACCGGGAGGAGCGCGCCAGGAATGTGCTCCGCCTGGCCGATCGTTCCGCCGCAGGGTGCGTGGATCCGGTGGTAGTGGCGCGGGCTCAGGTACAGAGTGATGAAGCTGCCGCCATCATACGCGGAGGCGGCGGCGGGGTCGGCCAGTAGCTCGGCGGCGGAATACCAGCGCCCCTTCGCCTGGAGTACCCTGCCCTGCTCCACCGGCCCGAGCTGCCCGACGATCCCATCCACCGGGGATCCAAGAGCACCGTCGGCGACCGGCCAGCTCCGGACCCCGGAACGAAGCCGCCGTACGAAGAAGGCATTCAGCGTCGGGTAGTCCTCGAATCCCAGCTCCGCTTCCGATACGTCGATCCCGACGGCGCGGGCGAAAGCGCCGAGCACGGGTCGCCGCAGCGGCCTCGGCAGCGGGACGTCCGCCACACTTCCGAAGGCGCGGCTGAGCGAGCCCTGGGGCAAGCGCCCGAGGAGTGCGAGGATGAGCCGCCAGGCCCGGGGAGGAAGCTCCGGAGAAACGTCGGGGACGGACATGGCCCGGCGGGGATGCAGGGATCACGCCCGCCATCTGAAGCGGCGGGCACGAAAAGGTGTTAAATTCGCCTGCATCAATGTCCTGATTCCTTCGCGGCGAGCCGCGGCCGGGACGATGAGTACAACGCGAGAGAAAGATCCAGAGTGCCAGAGACGGTATTAGCCCCGCTACGGATCGCCCACGTCACGCAACGGCTCGCCAACGGGTTGCGCGTAATCGTCCACGAGGACCACACGTCGCCCATCGTCGCGGTGCACCTGATGTACCACGTTGGCTCCAAGGACGAAACTCCCGGGCGCACGGGACTGGCACACCTGCTCGAGCACCTGCTCTTCGAGGGGTCGCAGCACTGCCAGAAGGGGCAGTTCGATCGGATGCTGGAGAAGGTCGGCGGTACCAACAACGGCTCTACCTGGCTCGACCGCACGAACTACTACGAGGTCGTGCCGTCGCACGCTATCGAGCTGGCCCTCTGGCTGGAACGCGATCGCATGGGGTTCTTCCTCCCCGTGCTCGACCAGGAGATGCTAGACGTGCAACGAGGCGTGGTGATCAACGAGCGACGACAGAGCTACGAAAACCGCCCCTACGGACTCGCGGACGAGCGCCTGCACCAGCTGCTCTTCCCGGCTCAGCACCCGTACTCCTGGCCGACCATCGGATACCTGCCCGATCTGGAGGCGATCACGCTCGACGACGCGCGCGAGTTTTTTTCCTCCTACTACACGCCGCGGAACGCCGTGCTCGTCCTGGCGGGCGACGTGACCCCTGAAGACGGCTTCACGCTCGCGGAGCGGTACTTCGCGGATCTGGAGGGAGGCCCTCCGGTGGTCCGCCGGGCGCCGCCGGCACCCACCGCGTCGCCGTCGAGTGCAAGGCGTGGCGCTCCCCGGTCGAGAAGGACGTGATCTACAAGCTCGACAGCGTGATGAAGGACGCCGGCTTGTCCAAGGGCATCGTCGTGTCCGTCGGTGGGCTCCGCTCCGGGGCACGCGTCGCGGCCGAGCAGGCCCACATCGAGGTGTGGGGACCTGACCAGATCCGCCACTACCTCGGCGACGAAGCGCTCGCCGGGCAGATCGGAA
>JAHWJV010000190.1 GCA_019348265.1 Gemmatimonadota bacterium | reverse complement strand
TCGCTCTGAGGCAGGAAGCGGACCATCACCCGGCACCGCTCTCCATGTTTCAGACCCACACATGCACCGATCCCGTCGGTCGCTGGAGAGCCGGGCCTGCGGCCGCCGGGACGCGCCGATTCGCACCGAAGGTAGGACCATCGGGCACCGGTCGATAGCCCTCGTGCGGAAGCAGCCGGTTCTCGTACATTCCCCCCGATTCTCTTCCACGCACCGTCCGGAGCAATGACGCTCGCCAACGAGATCACGATCGGCGTGCTCGTCTGCATCGCCGCGGCGCTCTACTCCGCCGTGGGCCACGGGGGCGCGTCGGGCTACCTGGCGGTGATGGCGCTGTTCGGGGTGAGCGCGGTCGTCATGCGCCCTGCCGCGCTCACACTGAACGTGCTGGTCGCCGGGATCGCGGCGGTCAAGTTCTACCGCGCGGGTCGATTCTCCTGGCGCATCCTGTGGCCGTTCGCCGTGACGTCGGTGCCCGCCGCCTTCGTCGGCGGGAGGCTGCTGCTTCCGGCTCACAGCTACAGGATCGTTCTCGGCCTGGTGCTGCTCTTTTGCGCCGGTCGCATGCTGCTCACCTCGCGCTCCGACGATCCGCGGCCGGAGGAAGCCCGGAAGCCGCCGATCACCATCGCGCTCGCGCTGGGTGCCGGGATCGGACTGTTGTCGGGTTTGACGGGGGTGGGTGGCGGGATCTTCCTGAGCCCGATCCTGCTGCTGTTCGGGTGGGCCGACATCCGTAGGGCCTCGGGGGTCGCGGCCTTGTTCATCGTGGTGAACTCGCTCTCGGGGCTGCTCGGCTACGCGTCCAGCGGGTACGACCTCCCCTCGGGTCTTCCGTACTGGGCGGCCGCGGCCATGCTGGGCGGCTGGCTCGGGTCGGAGTACGGCAGCCGGCGCGCGCCGATCCCGGCGCTGTACCGGCTCCTTGCCGCCGTGCTGCTGGTCGCGGGCGTAAAGCTGATCTTCGCCTGACCCGCGGCGGCTGCCGGGCGGCGCCGCGGGAGCAGCGCCGGCCGGTTTACCTGCCGCCAGGTCGCATCTCAGCGCGCCAGCGCCACCTCGGCCTCGCGCGCTTTTTTCGCCGCGTCGATCACCGCCTGCGCAGCGCCCTGCGGAACCTCCTCGTAGCCCTTGAACCTGCGGGTGTGCGCGGCCCGCCCTTGCGACAGGGACCGAAGCGTGGTGGCGTACTTGTACAGCTCTGCCTGCGGGACGAGTGCGTGCACGCGCTGCAGCCGCCCGGCGGCGTCGATCCCCAGGATCCGACCGCGGCGCTGGTTCAGGTCGCCGATCACGTCGCCCAGGAATTCCTCCGGGACGTCGACCTCCACCTCCATGATCGGTTCGAGAATCACGGGGTTCGCGCGTTGCGCGGCCTCCTGGAACGCGAGCGTCCCCGCGATCTTGAAGGCGATCTCCGACGAGTCGACGGCGTGGTAGCTGCCGAAGAAGCATTCCGCCTGGAAGTCCACCACCGGAAACCCGGCGAGCACCCCGCGCTCGGCCGCTTCCTGCACGCCTTTGTCCACCGCGGGGATGTACTTCCCGGGGATCACCCCTCCGACGATGGCATCCACGAATCTGTACCCCTCGCCCCGCGGCAGCGGGCGGAGGCGCACGTGCGCATCGCCGAACTGTCCGCGGCCGCCCGACTGCTTCTTGTGGCGGCCGTGCGCTTCCGCCACCGCGCGGATCGTCTCGCGGTAGGGGATGCGGGGCTCCTTCATCCGCACGTTGATGTTGTACTTCCGTCGCATCCGCTCCACCTGCACCTCCAGGTGCATCTCCCCGCACCCGCGCGCGATGGTCTGACCCAGCTCCGGGACGTACTCGGCGGAGAAGCAGGGATCTTCCTCGTGGAGCATGTGCAGCGCGTTCGAGAGCTTGTCCTCCTCGCCGCGGGTCTCCACCTCCAGCGCGACGGCGATGTCCGGCTCGGGGAACTCGACCCCGCTCAGCACGAGCGGGTGCGTCGCCGCGCAGAGGGTGTCGTTGGTGTGCGTGTTCCGGAGCTTCGCGATCACACCGATGTCGCCGGCGCGGAGCTGCTCCACTTCCTGTCGCTCCTTGCCCTGCGCCACGGACAGGTGGGACAGCTTCTCGGAATGCCCGCGCGTGGCGTTCAGCACCTCCTGCCCAGTGTTCAGCGAGCCGCCGTAGATGCGAAATAGGGAGAGCTCCCCTACGTGCGGCTCGCTGGTCGTCTTGAAGACCAGGGCGCAGAACGGATCGCTGTTCAGGTTGCGCAGCTCCACGGGCCCGCCGCGGCCCTCCGCGATCTCCGCTGGACGCTCCTGCGGCGATGGCATCAGCTCGACGATCTCCGTCATCAGCGCGCGGACGCCCCATTCATGGTTCGGGGATCCGCAGAAGAGCGGCACCAGGTCGCCGCGCAGCATCGCCTGCTTCAGCGCGTGAACCGCCTCCTCGCGCGTGATGGTGTCGCCCTCGAGGTAGTGCTCGAGGAGGTTGTCGTCCGTAGCGGCGATCGTCTCGATGAGCGCCTGATAGTAGCGTTGCTCGATCTCGCGGTACTCGTCGGGCACGTCGGCTTCCTCGTACTGGTCCCCGTCCGCCCCGGGCTTGAACAGGTAGGCTCGCTCGGTGAAGAGGTTGATGATCCCCCGGAACCCCTCGCCGCTCCCGATCGGGACTTCGACCGGAATCACCGCGGCGGTCAGATGCTCCTTCACATCCTGGAACACGCGCTCGAAGTCGACGTTCTGCCGGTCCATCATCGAGACGAAAACGATGGTGGGCAGGTGCCTCTCGGCGATGAACTCCCAGGCCCGCTCCGTCCCCACCTCGACGCCCGCCGGCCCCGAGATCACCACCAGCGCACCGTCGGCGACGCGGATTCCCGCCCTGGTCTCACCGACGAAATCCAGGTAGCCGGGAGTATCGATGAAGTTGATCTTCGAGTCCATCCACTCCGCGTGCGCCACCGAGCAGTTGATCGACGTCCCGTGGGCGACCTCCTCCGGGGTGAACATGGTCAGCGCCGTCCCGTCGTCGGGGGAGCCATGGCGGCGCGAAGAGCCGGAGGCATGACAGCACGCGTCGATCAGCGTGGTCTTCCCCGCTCCGCCATGGCCGACTACAACCACGTTGCGGATGCGATCTGTGGTGAAAACGGTGGCGGCTGCCATGGGCTCCTCCGGGGCGAAGGGGACGGGCTGGGGGACTGCGGGGCTGGAGGCCTCACCGGCCAATATGCTGGGGCGATAGGGAACAGGGAATAGGGAACAGCGGGAAACGGCAGGGAAGAGGGAAGAGGGAGCCGGACGCGCGTGCACGCCGGAACCCGAGTCTATAAAACATCCCGCTGTTCCCTGGTCCCTATTCCCTGTTCCCTAGAATAACGCTCTCGATCGGCCCCGGGGCGGCCGCGTCCTTGGCGCGGTCACCGCGGATGTCGGCGAGGGTAGAGGGATCGATCAGGCCTCGCTGGGCGGCGTGGAGGGCGGCGCCGACGGTGTCGGGGGTGAGGATCATCTCGACTCCGGCGGTGGAAAGCTCGCGGGTGATGGCGCCGATCTGCGCGTCGCGCTCCTCGAGGGTCACGTCGCGGATGTAGATGGCGAGGATGCGACCCGGGTGCCTCCGAACCACCTCCCGGTAGATCTCGGGGTCCTGCTGCCCGCTGTCCCCGAGGAGCACGAAGGAGAGCCCCGGGTGGGTGCCGAGGATGTGCTCGATCGCCGCCAGCTTGTGCTCGTGGTGCCCGCGCGAGGAGAGGAGGTCGTGCCGCAGGCCGTAGTCCTTGAGGAAGACGGGGCCTGGCGGGATCCCGTGGACCTGAAAGACCTCCTGAAGCACGTCGTACAGGTTCCAGGGGCTGCTGGAAACGTAGAAGATCGGGTTTGTGCAGTCGCCGGCGTCTCCGCGATGCAGAGCACGGTAGAAGGCGGAGACCCCCTCGAAGGGGAGCCGGGTGTGGGCGTTGGTGAGGAAGACCAGCCGCAGCATGCTGAGCACGCTGGTGACGTCCGTGCGGACGACGGTGTCGTCGATGTCGCTGATGACGCCGAAGCGGGCCTGCTCCGGCGGGACCAGCACGTAGCCGGTGGTGCGGCCGAGCGGCCCCTCCTCCGGAGGGTCCACCAGCTCGAGCTCGACCGGGCGCCAGACCTCGCACTCGGTCGCCGGCGCATCGGCGGCCACGGAGACCTGGAAGTAGCCGTCGTCGTCCGTGAGAACCTCCTCCACCCGGCCACCGACGCGGGCACGCACGCGCGCGGCCGGGACCTCGTCGCTCTCCAGCCGTCGCAGCGTGTGGAGCAGGTTGCGGAGCGGGGTGTCGAAGGTCGTCGACGCGGGGAGCGGCTCACCCTGCAGGACCCGGCCCTTCAGGTGGAACCGCTCGGGAGTGCCATGGCCGCGATACGGGACGATCCGAAACGGGCCGTTACCTCGCTTGCGGTACTGCACCCAATCCACGATCGCCTCGACCTCGCGTACCGCGCGCGTGAGCCCCCGGATCAACAGTCCCATCTTAGTCCCGTTACGGGGAATGCCGCCGCCACGTACAGGTGAACAAGTTGGCCCGCGATGCAATGCTAGCGCCACCCCGTCGGGAGCGAAAAGTGCGAAGTTAGGAGCGAAATGCAACTGCAGCGTCCGACTTTTGACCTTTCGTTTCGTCCTTTCCGCTTTGATCATGACGCTCCCTAGCGACGGCGATACCACCATCAGGATCGTCGGCTTCCCCTGGTCGCCGGCGGAGCACGACGTCAAGGATTACCTCGCGCGGAGCCGAACGCCGTACGACTGGCTCGATCTGGAGACGAGCGACGATGGCAGGCGACTGGTGGAGGAGCTGGGTGTTTCGCGCTCAGAGCTGCCCCTGGTGATCTTCCCCGATGGCACGTACCTGCTGAGCCCCACCAACGAGGATCTCGCGGCCAAGATCGGGCTGCGGACGGAGGCGGGTTCTCCCTTCTACGACATGATCGTGATCGGCGGCGGGCCCGCCGGGCTCTCTGCGGCGGTGTACGGCTCGTCTGAAGGGCTGCGAACGATCGTGGTGGAGCGGGAGGCTCCAGGGGGGCAGGCGGGGATGAGCTCCCGGATCGAGAACTATTTCGGCTTTCCGGACGGTCTGAGCGGCGGCGAGCTGGCCGAGCGCGCGATCACGCAGGCCGGGCGCTTCGGGGTGGAGCTCGTCGCCGCGCGCGCCGCGACGGGACTACGAGTGGAGCGGCCCTACCGCGTGGTCACCCTCGACGACGGAAGCGAGCTCTACTGCCGCAGCGTGCTGCTCGCTCTCGGCGTCTCCTGGCGCATCCTGGAAGCACCCGGCTGTCGGGAGCTGATCGGGCGCGGCGTCTACTACGGCGCCGCGTCCGCGGAGGCGCCCAGCTGCGGCTCGGAGGACGTGTACCTGATCGGCGCGGGGAACTCGTCCGGCCAGGCGGCCATGCTCCTCGCCAGGTACGCGCGCTCGGTGACGCTGGTCGCGCCGGAGACCGACTTCGCCGAGCGAATGTCCGAGTACCTGCTGGAGCGGCTCCGCGGCACGGAAAACATCCGCTTCCGGCCGAAGACGGTGGTCACACACGCGGCCGGAGAGGGACGGCTGCAGGAGATCACGCTCGAGGACGTCGAGAGCGGGGAGCAGGAAACCGTCCCAACCTCAGCCCTCTTCGTGTACATCGGCGCCGTGCCCCCTACGGACTGGCTGGACGGCATCGTAGCACTGGACGAGAAAGGCTTCATCCTCACGGGAGACGCGGCCCGAGCCGCGCCCTCGGGCTCCTGGTCCGTCAAGCGCGACCCCTACCCCCTGGAAGCAAGTATCCCCGGCGTGTTCGTCGCCGGGGATGTTCGATCGGGCTCGGTAAAGCGGGTCGGCGCCGCCGTCGGCGAGGGCGCGACCGTGATCCAGTATATCCACTCGTACCTCGAGGACAGCTGAGGGAGGGTTCAGAGTTCGAAGTGCAAGGTACCTCACCGCGATCACCTTGAACTTCGAACGATCCCTCTACGCCGCCTGGTGCCGCACGTCCTGCCGGATCCGCAACAGAATCGCTTCGCGGCTCTCGTCGGCGGCGGGCTGTAACACGCCGCGCCGGCAGAGGACTTCCACGATCTCCTCGCCGGTCCTGTCGAAGGCTACCTCCAGCATCCGCACGCTGACTCCATCGCGGAACATGGAGCAGATCGAGTGTTCCTGCAGATCGGTCGGGACGCGCATAAACACCTCCATAACTACTTTTCCAGCCATTTATTACCGATCCACATCCTATTCAGAAGTCGTGCCATCCTCTTCGGGCCGCTCACGGATTGGGGGCTCGGGCGCGTGTTGCAGCCGCGCGCGCGAAAGCCGATTCTACCCGCGGGATACTGCCCCCCGACTTCGAGCTTATTGATGCACCCGACCGCGATCGTCTTCGATGTAGACGGCACCCTTATCGACACCTACCACCTGTACCTGGAATCGTATCGGCGGGCGCTGGCTCCGGTGCTGGGGTACGCGCCGAGCGACGAGGAGATCCTGGGCCACCACCCGGTTTCCGAGCGCGGCATCCTGCGCGGCTGGGTCGGTGAGGAGCGGGTGGACGAGTGCCATGCCGAGCTCTGCCGGCACTACGCGGAGCTGCACGCGGCCCTGGCGGAGGGGTTCTACGACGGCGTGCGGGAGATGCTCGCGGCGCTGCGCTCGGCCGGGATTCCGCTCGGGGTGGTGACGAGCAAGGGTCGGCGCGCCTGGGAGGTGACGGCCGGGCATATCGATCTGGGGGAATTCGCCGTGGTGGTGACGGAGGACGACGTCCGACATCCGAAGCCCGAGCCGGAGGGGCTGCTCGCGGCGGCGGCCGCGCTAGGGATCCGCGCCGACCAGATCGCCTACGTTGGCGACTCCGTGGGCGACATGCAGGCAGGCCGGGCCGCCGGGATGCATGTCGTGCCGCGCTCTGGCCGAATACCGCGCCGGGCGAGCGCGAGCACTTTCTGGAGTCGATTGGCCCTCTCTCGCCCGAGTGGACCTT